>SKWF01000015.1 GCA_007129085.1 Balneolaceae bacterium
GTGTGCTATTTTGGTGATAAGTGGTAATAGCGCTATATTTAGATAATTAATTACTTGGGAGAACAACTTAATACTTGTTCAAAACTGTACAATAGTTAATGCGCATAATGTTTAGAAATATTCGTTTAAACGATATCTCGTAAATAAGGGTTAAGTGCATGGGGCTTTTAGCGTAACAAAGTAGATAAGAAGTAAAACTCTGTTTTGTTAGGCTTTCAACAGGAACGAACCTGTAAATTATGATACACACTGATACAAATTACAACCTGAAAAGGTCGGGGAGAGAACTGGTATTTGGCTTTCTTTTTCTCTTTGTGATCTCCTGCTCTGCAGATGAAGATCAGATTGAACAAGTTGAACCAACTATGGATGATGGACTCTCCGTATCCTATGTAGAGCCCGTTCAGAGAGATCTGGCCGAAATTCGGAATCAGGGAGTGTTGCGGATGATTACTCAATACAGCTCAAACACCTATTTCTTAAATCAGGGGATTGAAGTAGGGTTTGAATACGAGATGATACGCGAGTTTACACGAGAAAATGATTTAGCACTCGAAGTTGTAATTGTCGGACCGGACGAAAATCCGTTTGACATGCTGAATAGTGGGCAAGGGGATGTTATTGCTGCTAATTATACCATCACGCCGGAACGAAGAAATATTGTAAACTTTACCCGTCCTTACAATTTAGTAGATCAGTTAATTGTATTCTCATCCGAAGTAGAGACGATGCCGGGTAGCCTTGAGGAGTTGGCAGAGTCTCAAATACCAATCTCTGTACGCAGAAACAGCTCTTACTACAATAGATTAATGGAGTTGGTTGAGGAAGGGTACGATTTGAACGTAAAGATTATTCCAGGTGAAATGGATACAGAAGCGACGTTGGCTGAAGTAGCTACAGGTAATTTACAGGCTACAGTAGCTGATGACAATATGTTTGATGCTGCCAATCGCTATGTAGATGGCCTTTTTCCCGGTCCAAAAATTGCAGAAAAGGATACGATCGCATGGGCAATACGAAAAAACGCCCCGGATCTTGAGGCACAGATGAATCAATTTCTCTATAAACATTTTCGTTTTACTGCAGATAGGGAGCGCCCAAGGCGGTCAACATTTTTGAATATTCTTCAGCGAAGATATTTCCAGGAGAGTACTCAGATTGCTCAGTATTATAATCCTGAGTGGCAGTATCAAACCATCGGTACAATATCTCCATACGATGAGATGATTCGAAGTGTAGCTGACTCTGCGGATGTTGATTGGCTGCTATTAACGGCTATGATAGCTCAGGAATCGGAATTTAATCCAAATAGTAAAAGTTGGATGGGTGCCGTTGGGTTGATGCAGGTTATACCCCGTTTTGTAGAAACAGAATATGAACAGCTGTACGATCCCATTACAAACATCAAAGAGGGCACGCGAATTATCAAAGAGCATCTTGAGCACTACTCCTACATGGATGAAGAGAACCAGTGGGCGTTTGCACTTGCAACGTACAATGCCGGCATGGGGCATGTTGCGGATGCGAGAAGGCTAGCCATCGATCAGAATAAAGATCCGAATGAATGGGAAAATGTGGCCGATGCACTTCTGAAACTAATGCAGCGTCGGCATTATCAAGAGGCACGGCACGGATTTGCGAGAGGTATTGAGACTGTGCAGTACGTAAATGAGATAAAAAACAGGCACCGAACCTACGAAGCGATTATAGCTCTCTCAGAACATCATCAAAACAGAGGGCTATTCGGTATTATGGATGAAGCCAGTATTAACTAATCTACTTTGAAGATTAACAGTGTGATGTCATCATACTGTTTGTTGTTACTGAATTGATATACATCAGAAACAATACTCTGCTGAATGGTTTTGGCTGACTCTTTCCGGTTAGCGAGAATGCACTCTTTAAGCCGCTCTTCACCATACTCTTCTGTTTCATCTTTGTTAAGAGATTCGTTTACTCCATCGGTATAACAAACTACGATATCTCCGCTTTTCAGCTCAATCTTATCTTGTTCATATGGAGCCGTCGCTTTTATGGCTCCGAGCAGTAAACCGCCTTCACTTAACTCTTGGAATTCAGATGAATCAGCGGGTAGGTACAGTGGAGGGTTGTGCCCCGCATTCACATAGCTGAATACCCTTTTTTTGTGAAAGTATTTTCCCCAGAAAAAGGTTATGAATTTATCAGCAGGGGTGTTTTTGAAGATCAGGTTGTTGATTCTCTCAGAGGCAGCAGCAAGTGTTATATCAACCGGAAGCAGAACATGCAACATAGATTGAAGGTTAGCCATTAGTAGGGCCGCGGGAACTCCTTTGCCTGTTACATCAGCGATGGCAAAAACATGGTTGCCATCCGGTGTTTGTGCAATGTCGAAATAGTCGCCGCCTACCTCGCTCGATGATTTTGTAACGGCTGAAAGATCGAGCCCTTCTACGTTTGGAATAGGATCGGGAAGGAGGCCGATTTGGATTGATTTGGCAATGGAGAGTTCCTCTTCCATTCTCTCTTTTTCAATTCTTTCTTCAATCAGATAAGTTTTTTGAATAGCGTTTATAGCCAGGTTCGCCAGTGATTTTAAGAAGTTAAAATCGGATTCAGAAAATGGTTTTTCGTTAGCCCGCTTACCTACCCCTATTACAGCTACTTTATCATTCTGTATGGAGATGTCTAACAGTGTGGATATGTTGTTTTCTTCCAAGAATGGAATTTTTTCTGCAAGCGCTGTATCTACCGGAGTTACATCATTCGCGGCATAAAACACCGCTTCACTTATCTCATCGTTGATGGCCGACTTTAAATTACTAGAAGCCAATGGTGTAATGGAGTCTTCACTTTTGTATAGCAGAAAAAAAGAACGGACGAAGAGCTGGCCGAGAAGTGCAAATTTGAAAATTCGAGATATCTTTTCCCTGTCTGTCAACAGATTAAACTCTTTGGAGAGGTCAAATAGTGTATTTAGTTCATGTATCCGTTGATCGAGATTTCGATTTGTGGTTTTAAGCTCATCAAACATCCTGGAGTTGGCAATTGCCGAAGCGGATATAATGGTGAGGCTCTCAACAAACTCAAGTTCATGCTCTTGGAGTTTTTTGCCATTAGGCCGTCTTCCAATAAACAGAAAGCCGATATGGCGGTTGCTGGTTCGTAAGTTAAAAAACAGACTTCCCTCCATGTTATCTGTCAAATTCGGAAAAAGGCCCGGCTCTTCATCATACAGCACATAAGGTTGCTGGATGTTAACCTTACTTTCGTCGATATCTACAGGGCCTTCAGGCAGGCGTACGCTCCCTTTCTTTTTAATGATGCTGTAGCCGGTTGATTCCGGGTCATAAAAAAGAATTGCTGTACTGGATACGAGTAATTTTCCCATAATAATTAAGAGAAGATTATCCAGTACAAAATCCGGACTTCTTGATTCAATGAGCATACGGCTTGTTTCGAGCACCGTTTTTAGCTCAAACCGGGAGTTTTGTTGATCCGTATCTGTTTGCTTATCCAAACTATGAGTTACGGTTTTTGCACATTTCCATTTTGTTTTTGCCGTTGTCCCTGGTGTAGGAAACGTCATCCATCAGGGAATGGATTAAATACACTCCCATCCCTCCACGTTTTTTCTGCTTGATCTGTTTTTCTAAGTCAGGTCGCTCGTAGGTATCTAACTTAAAATTTTTACCATCATCAGTTAATTTTACGCATAGTTTTTTAGGAGTAAAAATCAATAATATATCGATCGTTTTAGATTCGTCATTCTTATATGCATGCTTGATGATATTTGTTACCGCTTCATCAACAGCCAGCCGGATTTCATCAATCTGCTTTTCCGAAAAACCGTTTTTACCTGCATGTCGGCCGATGAAATTTCTAACCTCAGACAAGTTGCTCGTAGAGGCTGAAATATCGAGTTGATATGTAACTCTGTTTTTCAAAGTAGTTCGGGTCTTTTACTACCGATTGGAAAAATTGTTAATGGCATCTGATTCATCATCCAAAATGTCGTAAAGCGTGGGAAAACCGAGTAAATCGAACACATTGTACACCTTGTCGTTCATATTGGTGAGTTTGATATCTCCACCATCACTGCGCACATCCTCGATATAGGCCATAAACACTCCAAGCCCTGCACTGGCGATATATTCAAGATTGGAACAGTTAACAATAATTTCCGATCTGTTTTGATTAATCAGATCCTTTAATGCATCCTCGAGCTGCGAAGCAGTATGCGCATCAAGCTCTCCATGTAGGTCCAGAATACTGAAACCACTCTGCGTTCTATGTTTAACTGAGAAATTTTTCATACTTAAATAATATTGAGTAGAAGTATTAGGTATGTAAATATAGAACTAAGAACTGTTGTGGGAAAGGAGATTACGAAAAAGAGGTGGAGAAGTTTCAGAAGGGAAAAAAATAAGGCATCACACGTATCCGGTGTGATGCCCTGACTATTCATCAAGAGAGACGCTACTTGAGCGCAATAGAAAGTACCAAAATTGGGGGTTAATCCACAACTAAAAATGGTATAACTTTCTATTTAAGCTCAATTTACGTGTTAACATCTAAGTGTTTACAACTATACGGGTATTATTTCCGGCAGTTTTAAAACTTTTTACTATTTAATTCTCGATATCCAAGAGTCGGTATTGTATTCAGACGCCAGTTTATCCTTCATGTTTTGAGCCATTTCTTCCGAATCAAATGTACCCAAACGTACTCTAAACCAAATATCTCCGGTATCAGAGTCTCCATATTCTACCACGTATGCGCGGTCATATCCTCTATCCTGCCATTCAGCTGCGTTTCTTTCTGCTTTTTCTTCTGATCGCCACGATTCGATTTGTACGGTATAGCTTCCATCATCCGAAAAAACAATATCAGGTTCAGCTTCAGCTGCTGCTATGCTATCTTCTCGCGCTTGTGCTATGCTATCCTGCCTCATCTGTTCCATTTCCTGTTCGTAAACTTGTTCGAGAGAGTCTTGGACCGCTTGTTGATCTACCTCAGGCTGGGGTTGTTCGGTTTCTCCACAAGCGTGCAGTAAAAAAATAGCAGAAAGCATTAGGACAATATAGCTGATGTAGGTTTTCATAATAGTAGTTGAATTATTTGTGGGGTGATCTTGATTAATTCTTCATAAGTGATAATAAAAATAAATTTGATCAATCCACCAATTAATAAATAGAACCATAAATATGGAGCTTTTGTTTATAGAATGGTAAAAAATGCGTAATTTAAATAGACTGATTATAAATAAGGAATAAATCCTTTCAGCAGTTTAATTAGGCCAATAAATAACTGAAGATGTTACTTGAAGTAAATAAAATTGAGAAGGAGTTCGAAAAGGGGAATCCTGTTGTCAAAAAAGCAGAATTTCAAGTTGGCCGTGATGAAATTTTTGCCCTTCTGGGGCCAAGTGGTTGTGGAAAAACAACTACGTTACGTTTAATAGCCGGCTTTGAAACTCCCGATAGTGGTGAAGTTTATCTAAATAAGCAGTTGTTGTCATCTGTTGATAAACATGTAGCCCCACAAAAGCGAGGAATAGGTTTTGTATTTCAGGATTATGCGCTTTTTCCTCATATGTCTGCTTTGGATAATGTAGCATTTGGCCTGCAAAACTTACCCCGACATAAGCGCAAGGTGTTTGCTGAAGAAGTTTTATGCCGTACGGGAATGGGGGATTTTAAGGATCGAAGCCCATCGGACCTTTCGGGGGGACAGCAGCAGCGTGTAGCATTGGCGCGTGCAATTGCTCCTGAGCCGGAATTAATTCTGCTTGATGAACCATTTTCGAACCTAGATGCCATGCTTCGCACAACAACGCGAAAAGAAGTTCGGTCGATTATTAAAAAAGCACGAATGAGCGCTGTGTTGGTGACTCACGATCAAGAAGAGGCCCTCTCTTTTGCGGATAGGGTAGCCGTAATGAATGAGGGCAGAATTGAACAGATCGGTACGCCGGAAGAGGTGTACTATAAGCCCAAAACGAAATTTGTAGCTCAATTCCTTGGAAAAACGAATCTATTTGAAGTGGATGTAGAAAACTCAGATTTTATTCATACCAACCTGGGTCATGTTCGCTTAAATTGTCGGGCTCAAGGCCATGTAACATGTTCTATCCGTCCAGAGCACCTAACCATAGAAAAACCAAATGGCGAAACAGACGAGTCGAGACTGGGAATAATTGCGGCAAGAGAATTTAAAGGGCATGATATCACCTACCATGTTGAGTATGGTGGGGATCGGTACATTGTGCACACGGATAACCGTGTAATTTTTGAGCCCAGTGATGAAGTAGTTGTAAAGCCGTTGGAACCGGCAGTAGTTTTGGAAGATAATTGATAGAAGTGAGAAAAGGCTTTCCAGACTTGGCTTAGCTCAAAAAATATAGACAAATAAAAAAGGCGAGTTTTTCAACTCGCCTTTTTTTATAAATCTTTATATCGAAAGATAACTTAGTCGAACTCAACCCTGTCTACCGGTTCGTAGCTGTCAGGCTCGAATGGGAATGGGTTCAGCGGATGAGACTCAGCACGTCGGTTTCTTTCACAACCGGGTGTGTCGGAATCTCTTTCAGCTTCAGCACATGGTGTTGGTGCTTTACCTAATCCTCGTGATTCAATTCTGTCTTCACTGATTCCGTTATCTTTGTAGAAGTCAACTACTGCATTCGCACGTCGAAGACTTAAACGCTGATTATACTGGTCGCCACCAACGTGATCAGTATAAGCATCAACACGTACTCTAAATGCTTCGGAGTCGAGCAGCTTGTCTACGTTTTGAGACAGCTGTTGTGCAGCTCTGTCAGTAATGTCAGACTTATCAAATCCAAAGTTAATAGTATAGAGCTCGTCGATAAACGGAGGATCGTTAGGATCGAGGGGATCAGTTCCCATTTCAATCTCTTGTCCGTCTGTAAAGCCATCACCATCAGTATCAGGGTTCAGAGGGTCTGTACCATACTCATTTACCTCTTCGCCATCTGTAAGTCCATCACCATCGGTGTCTGGATTCAGGGGGTCTGTTCCGTAACCGCCATCGTAAGGTCCGTCAAAGTCAGGATCTTCGCATTCGCTTTGCACAGTGTGCTTCACTTCCTGGCAGTCGGTAAGGCCGTCACCATCAGTATCAGGATCAAGTGGGTCTGTTCCATAAACAAGAACTTCATCTCCATCATTAATACCGTCACCATCGGTGTCAGGATTTAGCGGATCTGTTCCGTATTCATAAATCTCTTCGTAATCGGTAAGGCCATCACCGTCGGTGTCCGGATCGAGTGGGTCTGTTCCATACGTATAGATTTCATCATAATCGCTAATTCCATCTCCATCTGTGTCGCGCTCCTTGAGCTCTTCATCAGATAAGGTCATTAGCCATTCGAGGGTTACCGGATCGGGTTCGGGCTCGGGTCCGCTTGAACCGCAACCGTGAAGAATTAGGCCGACCAATAGCAGGCTTGTTAAAATATAGTTAGATGTTTTAAACATATAGTGCTCCTGTGGAGTTAGTAGATTTGTAAAGATTATTAATTTATAAATTAAACCGAAAAAAACATAACGTTGTGTGAAAAGAAGAGTTCTTTTTTTGGTTTCTGGATCAGAAAGATGATATATTTGAACCAGTTGAAAAAGGGGCTATAGCTCAGCTGGCTAGAGCGTCGCGCTGGCAGCGCGAAGGTCCGGGGTTCGAATCCCCGTAGCTCCACACAAACCTTAACCCGGTAAGGCTAAAACAGCTTTTCCGGGTTTTTTTATTTGTGCTTTGCTGAGCATCGAGTTCGAATGCTGCGAAAGTAGTACTTCCGTAGATTCGAAATCCCTTATCTCCAGTTTAAACCACTCTTTTTCCACTACGTCAACTCATACAGAGCCAATCTTCGTTTGTTTCATGAATATTCGAAAATATTATCTGTAATAATTACCTGAAATATTTCTTGTATGGTTATAAAGTAAGACAGTTTCGAAAGGTAAATGTTACAAAAGGATCTGATTTGCAATGAATTTTTAAGAGTAATAAACTGTGAATTGAGAGTTGTGACAAAGAGAAAATTTTATACAAACAACGGTTTATCTTAAGTGCGAGAAACCGTAACTTATGAGTCTTGGGGCAAGTTCCACACAGCCAGCTCCCTATGAACTCCGTCAGGGTCGGAAGGCAGCAGCGGTAGTAGGTCGTAGCGGTGTGATGTGGGTCGCTTGCCCCTCTTTTTTATATATGCAGGATTACAAGATTAACGGATGGACAGGATGTTCGTTAAAACGCCTTTCTCGGTTTTACATTCCCCAACACACAATAAACTGTCTCAAATATTTTATTTAAAGCTTTTTCTCTATATCTGAGGCAATATGGTCGGCGTGGACACGAGTATTTTCGATAAATAGTTTGCTGGTATCCATACCGCCGCAAACAACACCGGCCACATACATGCCTTTTCGATTGGTTTCGAGGCTTTTATCATCATAAACCGGCATTTTCACATCATCATCAGTCAGTTCTATATCAAGGCTCTCCATCAAACCGTAGTGCGGACGGTAGCCGGTCATCGCCAGAACAAAATCGTTGGCAATTGTTTTGGGGCCATCCGGAGTTTCAATATCCACCTCTTTTTCGCGAATTTCTTTCACCTCTGAATTGAAATATCCGGTGATGGATCCCTCTTCAATTCGATTATCAATATCCGGCTTCACCCAATACTTAATTGTGGGTTTAAGCGTTGGGGTGCGCACAAGAACCGATACATTTGCGCCGCACCGATAGGTTTCAAGCGCGGCATCGGCGGCTGAATTTCCACCGCCAACAACTAGTACGTTCTGCCAGCCGTAGCGATGCGGTTCATCATAATAGTGCAGCACTTTGGGAAGCTCTTCGCCCGGCACATTCATCTTATTCTCCTGGCCGTAAAATCCGGTAGCAACGACCACTTTTTTGGTTTGGTAGGTATCTTTTTCTGTCACAACCTCAAAATTGCCGTCAATACCTTTTACAGTCTCTACATTTTCATACAGATTAATGTTCAACTCATGATGCTCGGCCGTTCGCCTGTAGTATTCCAGTGCCTCTTTTCGGGTAGGCTTGGAGCCGTGCGAAATAAAGGGCACATTCCCGATCTCCAGTTTATCCGATGTGGAGAAAAAGGTCATGTTGATCGGATAGTTGTAAATAGAGTTCACCAAGCAGCCGCGATCAATAATCAGGGAGTCGATTCCCTTCTGTTTCAGGTGAATTGCCGTAGCCAAACCAATTGGGCCCGCGCCAATAATAATTACACTTGGTCGGTTGTTTTGGGTAGATACTGCCATAATATTCTTTACGTCGTTTTATCAGCCAAATATGGCCGGTTGGGGTGATGAACTTCGTTAATTTGTAATCGCTAAAGATACGCAAGAGTAGCCAAACAAGCAGAGACGTCTCTTCTATCAACTAAATTGAGAGAAGTAATCAGCTACATTCTGTTCTGCCCAATCCGGCGGCAGGCTCCAAAACCCGACATGGCCACCCTTCTTAGGAAAAGCTGTTGAAAGAAGTGGATTTGCATCAATAGCTTTAACAGGAGTGTATTCAAACGGGCAGAGTGGATCTTGCCGGCTGTGTATAATTAAGCCGGGAGTTTGAATATCCTCCATAAAAAAGGCAGCGGAGCATTGCCAGTAATAATCCTCGGCATCTTTGAAGCCGTGAATTGGCGCGGTTACTTGATCATCAAAGTCGTAGAGTGTTTTTCCATCAAATGAGGGTAGGTCAGGGTAGGTTTTACGCTTTTGTTTCAGCTTGTAGACCAGCGATTGCAGAAACCGGTAATCGTAGATGCGGTTAAATCCATTCTGAAGGTTGATGGAGCCACGTTTCAAATCAAATGGAGTTGAGATAGCTGCAAACGCCACTACATAAGACTCATTTCCATTTTTATAAACGGTATTGAGCAGGACACTGGCACCGAGTGAAAACCCGACGGCAAATATGCTGCTTTTGGGAAATTGCCCAGTAACCCACCTGAATACTGTTTGTGGATCTTCGGTTTCTCCGGAGTGATAAAATCTGCGGTTCTTGTTCATCTCACCGTTACAGCTTCTGAAGTTGACCGCAACAATATGCATTCCCCGCTCATACAGTTTTTGGGCCATACGGCGAACATAGTATCGGCGTGATGATCCCTCAAGTCCGTGGAAAATAACCGCAACGGGAGCATCAGTAGTTTTCTGTTTTACAATATCGATATCCAGGAAGTCATCATCCGGAGTGGGAA
>SKWF01000162.1 GCA_007129085.1 Balneolaceae bacterium
ACAGAAATCCGATTCCCCGCGGTCCGCGCAGAAATTTACGGGCAGTGGCGGCGAGAAAATCACAGGGAACCTCGTTCACATCCACCGGGAACTGGCCGATCGCCTGACAGGCGTCGAGAACAAACGGCACACCGTGAGTTTTACAAAGTTCGCCCACCGCTTTTGAATCCTGAATCAGCCCGGAGTTGGTGGGGATCCAGCTCATGAGCACCAGTTTGGGGCGATGTTTTTCCAGAAGCCGGTCAACAGAATTTGGGTCAACGCCACCATTGGGGAGATCATCAGCCCGAACGATGTTTATTCCGAACCGTTCGGCGAGGCTGAGCAGCATAATTTGGTTGGATGAGTAATCGACGTTGGTGGTTACGATGACATCTCCCGGCTGAAATGAAAATGCGCTGAGCGCCTGCGATGTGGCGACCGTGGCATTTTCGACTACGGCGATGTTACGGGATTTTGCACCGATCAAGGTGGCAATGTGGGAGTAGCTCTCGGCAATCGACTCTTCGGCGGCATCGGCCGCTTCGTACCCGCCGATTTCGGCTTCAAGATTGATGTGGTTGTGAATGGCATCGATCACTGGTTGGGGCATGAGCGCCGCCCCGGCATTGTTCAGGTGATTACGGTGGGAGCAGCCGGGCGTATCGTTGCGCCACCGGTTTAAAATTGAAGGTGAAATTTCGAGAGAAGAGTTTTTCATAACAGAGATCCGATTCATGAATAATGATGCTGAAACATAGAAGAATTATTTATCTGATTCATTACCGTTCCGGACTGTAATACCGGTTCCGTGAAACCAAATGTATAGAATAGAGCGATCGGCATTTTCTTAAGCGTTTTAGCAGTTTTATACTATATTTACACGTGCAAATGTTCGATTTTTTAAAATGATAATTTATCTGTTACCGAACGCTTCTGCGTTGCAAAAAGGCGGAATTTTAGTTGAATAGCCGGAAATTAGTTTTATGAAAAAAAGCGAAGATAAGAGTGAACAGGGAAAGATTGCTCAACGTATAGATACTTTTTTTGAGGAGGATTTGAAGCGGGAGTTGAGTGCACTCCGGCTGGAATTTCGGGCACCGGTGAAGCAGTGGTTCATCAAAACAAAAGATGAGATACAGCGCATTCGAAAAGAGGATGAAGAGCATTACAAGCAGACGATAGATATAATATCGTCCAATATGCCGGCGCTGGAGCGTACCATAGACGGGTTGAGGGATAGTGGATGGCACCTGCAGTATCGGAAGGCGATCATCAAGGCGTGTGAATCGTTACCGGAAAGGGTGGAGGAAATACAGGTAGAAGATCGATATCAGCCGTTGGAAGGGGATTCATTGAAGGTGAAGGGCGGTAAGTTTGTAAAGCGATTTGGGCGGCTGTTTACAAAAACCGGATTTCGTCGAAAGGTGGAGTTGCGGGAGCTCGTAACCCGGCTAATGTTGCAGGAGATCAGTTGGATTGAGAAGCTTGCAGCAAGGGAGTATGATGAGTATGCAATGTTGATTGACATGCTGTTGGAGAAAAATAGTGCAGAATCTGAACAGTCGGAGGAGGATAATAACGACGAGAAAGAGACGGCTACAGTTACTGATTTTGAGATCGATATTTTTCGGGAAGCGGAGGAGCATCTGCAAGTATCGGTCCAGCATTTAAAGCAGTTCGAAGAGAATAATGAAGAGCAGATTGAGCAATATTTAAACGAGATTAAAGGTGACGTATCCGAAAAAATAGCAAAGGCGGGCACGTTTGAGGAGTCAAAAAAGAAAGGAGCAGGACAGAGCGATGCGTTTGGCAAGAAGAAGGCCGAGCGGCTTTTGAAACAGCAGGAGAAATGGCTGCATTTCCTGCAGTCACAAATTTCGGACCTTCATATTCAAACCGAAATTGCGCGGTATGGGGCGGTGGCATCATCGGTAAAAGAGGAGCTTTTAAAGCAATCGCACGAGTTTTTCAGAGATACATTTTATCTGCCGATTGAAGAGGGCGTAAAGGTAACCGGTGAGGCTATTGATAAGCTGAGGGAGCTCGAAGAGAGCTCCGATAAACAAGTGAAGAAAAAGCTGGAGGAGATTAGGGATGATTTAACGGCCTCTTTGCAAGAGAAATTGATTGGGCCGATGCAGGATCGGACCCGGTTGATGAGACCGATTTATCAAATGCAGAATTTGATTAGCGATCTTCAGGTAGAGTCGAGGCGGTTTTCGGATGAAGCGCACCTTGCCGAAAAGCGTGAAAGTGCATATCCGCTGCCGGTGCTTAAAATGGATAAGATCCGGTGGCAATCGTTGGCGGCGCGGTTTTTAAAAGAGGAGGCATTGAAGAAACTGGACCCGGCCTTGCAGGAGTTCGACCTGTTTTTAAAAGAGATGGTTACAGAGGTTGAAGAGGCGGTGCAGGTATCTGATGTAAATCTTTTTGCGGCGATGGAATCGAAGGAGACAGATAGCGAGGAAGACGAACCGTTAAAAATTGCTCTTGAAGGGCTACAACGCGCCGTTAACACGCTTGAAAAAACGATTAAGCAGGTACGTGAAAAACAGAACGGCTACCAGGAAATTGTAGAGAGGCGGCTGCCAACGGCGTTGAATTCCCTTGCACAGACAATGTTGAAGCGCGATTTCGACCGGTTTGAGATGCAGGAT
>SKWF01000004.1 GCA_007129085.1 Balneolaceae bacterium
AATTCCGCCCCTGATGATTTCAAAAGCCGGTTCTACTCGGCGCTGGCCAAATGGAGAGGAGACAAAACTGCTTCGGTTATTAAATACATAGGGGATTAAATAATCGGCGCCCAGTCTCTGCTCGATAAATGAGCCGCGCCCGGTAAATCCAAGCCGGTGGCCGGTTCCACTTATATTTCTGTGCTGCCACGTAAGTTGTCCCCGCAGCAGCTCTTCACGGCCAAATCCGATGGAGGCCTGCACGGAGCGAAGCGGATTTTCCCGAACCCGAATTCGAGTTTCCAGAGTGGAGTCTTGCTCCTGTTCAGGAATGTTTATAGTAGCAAATCGAAACAGATGATGGTTAAAAATTTGCCGCTGTGCCTCCTGCAGTTTCCGGCGGTCATATACATCGCCCTCTTTTATTCCCGTCTGACGTAGAACGATTCGCTCCG
The DNA here is from genome assembly GCA_007129085.1 of Balneolaceae bacterium. Lineage (GTDB taxonomy): Bacteria > Bacteroidota > Rhodothermia > Balneolales > Balneolaceae > SW132. The sequence goes on from SKWF01000004.1 coordinate 435, forward strand.
GCACGGAAAGATCCCCTTCTACTGTAAACGTTGAGAAGTAGCTTTTTGTGCCGGGTGTTGCTATAACCTGTACTTCAGCCGTTTTTGCCAGGGAGTCAATTTCAGCATCCACGCTTATTTGCGGCCAAGGATAACCCTGGTTCTGCATCGCTTCTATAAATCGACCCTCTACATCCGGCTTTCGTATGGTTTGATACAGATTACCTTCGGCAAATTCCTGTCCGCGGATATGGTTCATAAATTCATCATTTCCCCGCAGCTCCTCCTTGGTAGCAGAATCGGCATCAATTACAAGTTCCGATCGGGTAATTCGAATCGGTTCTCCCTCCACAATTCTGAAAATCACATCTTTTTTCCACTCCTTATCACGCTCTTGAACCTCAAACTGAACATCCACATCCGAATAGCCTCGGCGTTCGTAGTACCGCATAATCCGAATGCGATCTCTCCGTAGTTCTGTCTCATTAAACCGATAATCTCCGTATCTCCGAAACAGTTTTCTCAACAGGTTGGGACGTTCCGTGGCAATCACATTCCGAAGCACAATATTTGAGTAATTTTCATTTCCCTCAAACTCTATACTCCATACAATTTCATCGCGTTCATCATCTACAGTTTGGCCATCGGCCGAATTTGGCACAGCTGTGCCACAAACCAGGAACAGCGCTACAAGCAGCGGTAAATTTATATTTTTTTTCTTAATAACCGTATCCAAGAATTATCTATTCCTGTTTATATGCAATATGTAAAATGGGGTAGAGTCAGTTTTTTCCAGATCGAATATTTCATACTTTTTAAAACCGAATTCCTCTATAACCGTTCACCGTTTAACGTTCAAAGATGTCGAGAACCTATTACGTATTTCTTCTATTTATATTCCTTTTAATAGCCAATTCATGTAAATCTACGGAATTTAGCGGCTTCGATTACGACCCTGAGGGGGGTGAAGTTACAACAGATAGAGAGATCACACCACAAAAAGTTCGCAGTATCGGCTCGACGGTAGATGGCGTATGGATAAGCAACGAATTTCCCGGTGCCCGCGTGAACGATGTCATCCGGGTTGATGAAAATCACTACCGCTTAGTTATCGACCCTGAAAACCACCCGATAAATAACAGCGCCTGGTACGGGTTTAAAATCTGGAGTGATGAACGCAAAACCATCACTCTAGAGCTTCAATACCCCGAAAGCCGCCATCGGTACTCTCCGCAAATCAGCACAGATAACGGAGAGTCTTGGAAAAATATTTCAGAAACAGAGCACACTATTAATACAGATTCTGATTCGGGTATTGCAACACTTACGCTCTCCACCGGTCCCGAAAGAATATGGGTAAGCGCCCAGGAGCTTCATACCACAAGGCAGTATAGCCAATGGGAAAAGGAGTTGATGCAAAAACCATTTGTACAAAAATCCGTTGCGGGCTACAGCCACCAAGGACGCCCAATCTCACTACTAAAAATAGCGCAACGTTCGCTACGTCCCGAAAAGGGAGTCGTTATTATGTACGGGCGCCAACATCCGCCCGAAGTGCCGGGCTACATCGCCGGATTACGATTTCTGGAAATAATTTCTGCTGACACACCACTTGCAAAAGAGTTTAGAGATCGATTTGATGTATGGGCATTTCCGTTAATGAATCCTGACGGTGCCGATAACGGCCACTGGCGCCATAATGCCGGTGGTGTTGACCTCAACCGGGATTGGCAGGCGCTCAATCAACCCGAAACCCGTGCCGTAACCGATGCCCTGAAGCCACTGTTAAACCGCCCCAACCGAACGGTCTACTACGGAATTGATTTCCACTCCACATCATCCAACATTTTTTACCCGATTGAGAAAGATGAAGATACCTTCCCTCTCCATTTTACCTACAGCTGGCATGAAGCTTTGACCGAGGCACTTCCGAATGTTGAAGTACGAAATTTGCCGTATGATACCACCTCGCCGATCGCCAAAAACTGGACTTTCCACACCTTCGGCTCAGATGCAGTAACGTTTGAAGTATCGGACGATATGACCGGCGAAGAATTGGAAACGTACGCGACCACTGCCGCAAAGATTTTTATGGAGAAGATGATTGAAGCGTACGACAACAACGTTGCGCCGGCCGCCCAGCTGGATTAATCCCGTTCGGCAAAATAAGCGCGCAGCCTGCTCAGCTCTTCCTCACTCCAGCCTTCCGGCTCGGTGAGTGCCAGCCA
>SKWF01000176.1 GCA_007129085.1 Balneolaceae bacterium
GAGCCGGAGATGGTCACCGAATATGGAAACCATTTTATTGAAGGAGCACACAGCGAAGGAATTTTAGCTACAGCAAAACACTTCCCCGGCCACGGTGATACCGATACCGATTCGCACCTTGCCCTCCCAACCATTACGCACGATTACGACCGCATAGAATCTCTCGAACTTGTGCCGTTCCGCGCTTCAATTGAAAACGGCCTGCAAAGTGTGATGAGCGCCCATATTGCGTATCCAAACATCAGTGAAAATGTTGGCCGGCCCACAACACTTGATGAGTCGATCCTGCAGCGAATACTTGTTGATACGCTAAATTTTGACGGACTTATCGTTACCGACGGACTTGAAATGCAGGGGATTACCGACCACTACTCCCCCGGGGAAGCTGTCATTCTCTCCCTTTTAGCCGGGGCTGATGTGATGCTTATAAGCCCCGATGAGCTGACCGCAATCGCTGACGTTGAGAAAGCCGTTGAAAAGGGTCGCATATCGGAAGAGCGTATTGAACACTCAGCACGAAAGCTATTAAAACTAAAAAAAGAGAAAGGAGTTTTAGATCGCCCAAAGGTTGATTTAGATGCTTTGAACAGGGATATAAACAGACTTGATTACCAGGCTATAGCCGACAAAATAGCTCGTGAATCGGTAACCGTATTAAAAAATGAGGGTGATATACTACCAATTACAGCCGCCTCATTTCCAAATATCCTGGTTGTTTCTGTCACAGATAATAACAGTGGTGCCGGCGGAACACTTGCCCGCGAGATTCGAAATTACCACCCAAACGTTACCCATCGCACCATCGATGAACGCACCAGCCGGGAAGAAGAGCAAGAGATTTTGAAAGCTGCCGATAAAGCTGACCTGATTGTCATTGGTTCGTTCATTATGGTTCGCTCCCATCAACCCATACAGCTGCCTGAAAAGCAGAGAAAGATTATTGAGAAGGTCGTTAAAAAATCGCCGCCATCTGTGCTGATGGCATTTGGCAATCCATACATCGTCCGTGATCTGCCGGACGTCGACTCGCATATCATGGCGTGGTCTTCTGCCACAAATCAAGTACGGCAATCGGTGCCTGCCCTGTTTGGTGCTTCTCCTGTTCGCGGCAAATTGCCGGCAGAGATTCCCGGCCACTACGAATTGGGAGACGGCATATCATTAGATCACACAACACTGCGGTTTGATTCTCCCGAATCAGCCGGAATGAGAACCGATTCCCTGCTAAATATCGATATGGTGATGCAGGAAGCTATTGATGATTCGGTATTTCCGGGTGGAGTTGTAGGCGTTATGAAAGATGGAGCGATGATCTGGAACCAGGGTTACGGCTACCACGACTACACAAAAACACGTGCGGTTTCCAGTTCCGATATTTACGATCTCGCCTCCCTCACCAAAGTGGTATCCACTACAACGGCAATTATGAAGCTTGTGGATAAAGAGAAAATTGCCCTGGATGATCGGGTGTACAACTACATACCTGAATTTGATACCGAAGAAAAACGGAAGATCACCATACAACAACTTTTGTTACACACCTCCGGACTACCGGCATTCCAAGTATATGTGGACAAGCTTAAAACCCGCGGGGAAATTCTTGAGGCTGTTCGGAATGAACCACTTGAAAACAAGCCGGGAGAAAAATATGTCTACAGCGATCTCGGATTTATTCTCCTCGCAGAAATCGTTGAAGAGGTGTCATCAAGCCGGATTGACCAGTATCTGCGCGGACAGATGTTCTACTCCATGGGCATGAATTCTACCCACTTTAATCCACAGAATGTTGGGCGATGGGTCACCAATCGAATTCCACCTACAGAGATAGATGATATATTTCACCGAGGTACCGTGCAGGCTGTAGCCCATGACGAGCGAGCCTACTTTATGGATGGAATTGCCGGGCACGCAGGGCTGTTTTCTAGTACAACTGACCTGGCTAAATATGCCCAGATGCTGCTAAACGGCGGATATTATGGCACTCGGCAGTATCTGTCTCCCGAAACTGTTCGGTCGTTCATCAGCCATCAATCTCCAATAAACCAACGGGGGTTTGGGTTTGATCGGAAAAGTGACGAGGGCTTTAGTACGGCCGGCACGCTGACAGGCTTAAATACGTTTGGCCATCTTGGGTTTACCGGAACAAGTATGTGGATTGATCCGGATGAAAATATTGCGATAATTCTGCTTACAAATCGTACCTATCCCTCCAGGGAGTTTGGCGACAGAATTAGTGAAATCCGGGCAAAAATTTCTGATACCGTGATGAAAAGTATTGCTGAATAATTATGGATGATCAACTTAAAAAATATGTTTACAGCCCCTATTCAAACAGAGAAGAGTACTGTTTTGTAGAAGGCGAAAGTGGGATTATTTATCCCGGAGTACGGATTGAGAATATCTCTTTTCCGCTAACCATTTCGGCGGTGCAAGCTGCGGTAACCAGTTGCCTGGGAAACCGAGATCAGCCGGTAAAAATATTCCAGAAAAAGCCTTACTCCGAGCTGTTACAACAATGGATTGAAGAATTTGACCTTGAGCTCATAAACGACCTCAGTGTAGACGCTGAAAATTTGTACTCTCCACTTATTTCACCTGATGAAATAGATATTGCTGATCACCTTCAAAAGATTGCCGAA
>SKWF01000152.1 GCA_007129085.1 Balneolaceae bacterium
ACATTCGAGATCCGTTTTGTGAGTCGAATATCGGCTTTTGAGGCCTTTGCATGGCCGGAGGGGTGGTTATGGACAAGAAGAATTGTGTTGGCGTGATGCAAAATAGCTTTTCGCATAACATCAGCCGGGTCAACAATGGTGCCGGTTCTGTTTCCAATACTGATTTTTTTAAACCCGGTGAGCACTTTCGCGTTGTTTAAAAAGGCCACCAGGAATTGTTCCTGGGTCAGGTCGCGCATAATCGGCATAAAATAGGCGGCGGCATCTTCGGGTGATGTAATTACAATCTTTTCGCCGAGGGATGCCTGCTGAATTCTTCGCGAAAGTTCAAAAATGGCTTCCAGCGTAATCGCCTTCACTTTGGCAATTCCCGGAATCACCTTTACCGATTCTGAATCTTGGCGTGCTAAATTTCGAAGCCCGTTAAAGTGATCGAGCAGTGCGTGTGCAGTTTGAATCACGTTCATCTTTTGGCTTCCTGTGCGCAACAGTATAGCCAGAAGCTCCGCATTCGAGAGGCTGTCGGCTCCATATTTTAGTAATTTTTCACGGGGTTGAGCATCCGGATTCATCTCCCGTACAGATTTCCCTTCGAAGTTACTGATATCAAACTCTTCCATTTCCATAGGCCTTTTATAGTATGAGCCTGCTGAAGGGAAATCCTTACACTGTTTTCAAAAATTGAGTTGTATTAAAGTGGGTTGATGATGATTGGCTTTCACTATCAACCCACTCTGTATATTTATTCTGCCCCGCCCATCAACGGTTCGTTAATGGCACGAATGCTGGCGTTCGGCAGTCCATCGGGATAGGCCTCTTTACCCATGTTGATGGCATCAATCACCATTTTCAGGTGCTTCTCTTTGGAGTTTTGATAGAACGTTTGGGCAGCACCGCTTAATTTCGGTTTGCCGTGGAGCGGTTTATCACTTACACAAAGCAGGGTGGCGAACGGAATGCGGTATCGATATCCGTTGGTGGCCACGGTGGCAGACTCCATATCAATTGCCACACTTCGGCTAATGTGAATTTTATCAACGGTTCGCCGTTTCATAAATTCCCAGTTTCGGTTGGCTGTGGTATAAACGGTGCCGAGCCGGTAACTGCGGTCATGTTTATCAAGCTGTTCTTTCAGGTAAACATTCAACAGGTGGTTAGGGGTGATGGGAATATTCAGTGGCAATATATCATCCAGAACACCATCATCACGCATGAAGCCGGTGGCGAGAACGAAGTCCCCAATATCTTGATGGTTGCGAAGTCCACCGCAGTGCCCAACCATTACCATGGCATCAGGGCGCAAGACAGCGGCGTGATCAGAAATTGTTTTCGCATTTGATGGTCCCACACCGATATTTACAAGTGTAAATCCTTTGTTTTCGGGCAGTTTATGATGGTAGGCCGGCATCTGTACGGTGCGATCCGGCTGTACGCAATCGGGGAAGAGCTCTTTAAAAACCTCCACGTGCATATCGTAATTGGTAAACAGGATGTAGCGCTGAAAGTCGCTCGGGTCCGTACCCGTATAGTGCGACAACCGATCGAGTGAAATATCAATCCGCTCGGGGCTGTACAGGAACATTTTTTTCTGCGTAATATCCCAGTCATCTTCATCGGCGTTATCAAAAATAGCCGGGTCATTCATCGCCATTCTCGGCCGGGATGGGAAAATCTTTATTTCAGCACCTTTTTCGGCCAGTTTTTTAAGTTCACGACTCAGGTACCACCTGTAGGCACTCGGCACAGCCATCTCTCCGGTAATGATGGGGTTGTGATCCGACCACGTTCGTTTCACCATCAATTTCGGATAATCTCCTTCCTTGTAGATCTCCTCCATGGTATCACATGCATTGTTGATCAGATCTATCAATTCTTTTTCGTTACCGAAATCCTCTTTCGTAAATTCGAGTCGTCCTTCCATACTAATTAAATCTCGTTTATTTATGTTTCGTATTACAAAACCAAAGTGGAATGTATTGGAAGATAAGAAAGTCTATGGAACTCCCATTTTTTCTCTGCACGAAAAACAGGTGGTACCTGCCGGCGAAACCGATCCGGCACCTTTTTATGTGTTGAATGCTCCCGAATGGATTAATGTGATTGCGTTAACACCCCAAAATGAAATCGTGCTGGTTGAGCAGTATCGCCACGGCATTGATGAATCAACACTCGAAATTCCCGGGGGGATGGTTGATGGCGGGGAGATACCGTTGGAGGCGGCAAAACGAGAGCTATTGGAAGAGACCGGTTTCGAGACGGAGCAGTGGGAGAAGCTTGGAAAAACAAGTTCGAACCCGGCGATTATGTCTAACTTTACGCACCTCTATATTGCGGAAAACTGCACTTCGCAAACAAAGCCGAATCTTGACGGACATGAGGATATTGATGTTCATGCCCTTCCGTTAAACACCTTTTTGGATCTTGTAAAAACCGGAGTTGTGCACCACGCCATTGTTTTGGCTGCGGTTTCCCGACTGCTGTTGCACCGTCCGGATCTTGCTTAAAGATCGGCTTATATGGTGTAAAGCCTGATTATAAATTAATTTAGAAACGGAGTTGCTCCAACATCTTAAGATTGGTTATACTAATTAGCTCTCTTCTATTGCAAAAATGAGAGAACGATATTCG
>SKWF01000196.1 GCA_007129085.1 Balneolaceae bacterium
CAGCAATTTCACCGCCACCGGTTGCCGTAAGCACATCGGTGATAGATCCGCGCTGTTCCGCTCCTTCAAAAAGGTCTGCATTCAGCACCTGGTAGCCTGTTCCCGGTGCTGATATCTCAATGGGGATCTCAACATTCAGTGTTGTGGGGGCCAAACATACTTCATTATCACACGCCTGTATTTGGAGCGTACCATCCAGCGTGTAGCTGCCGGTTTCAATATCCTCATCGGCATGAACCGTAAAAAATATCGGGGCCTCTCCTTCAATCACATCAACCGGCTCCTGGGCAAAATCGAAATTATACTCTTTCGACGGCGGATAGATGTAGGCAGATACCGACAGTCCCTCTTTCTCCTGAACTATAAGCTCCGTGCCGATTAAAAAATCGAGCGACGGCCGGTCGGAGTTTACGTGCCAATTCTCCTCCAGGTTTAAGAGAACAGCTACCTGGGCTGATGTTCCAGCAGGGATAACATTTTGAGATTGCTTTACTTCAATATCAACTTTATCCGCGCTGGACATGCTTGTCTCAATCTGTTGAGCGTCAAGCAGGCCGGGGAAAATCAGAAACAGGGCAAAAAAGAGGGAAAGCTTTTTCATGGATGAAAAATCTGTAATAATGATGGTAATTGAATTATTTGTTTATCCACTGAAAATAGGGATTTAAAAATGTAATTGCGTACTGTTGATGATTACAATATCAACGGACTGAATTCAGGGCAGATTGTATATCCGCAACCAGTTCTTCTTCGGATTGATCACTGGTCAACCGACCTATAACTTCATGAGTTTCTGCATTAAGAAGTACCATGTACCCGGTTTGTCCTTTGTGTTCTGCGTATAGATCATACAATCCCAGCTTTGATGCCAAAAATCCGGCTTGCTGCGTTGTAAAATCATCGGTCATATCAAACCAGGTAAAGAGGATAGATTCATCTTCAAACTGTGGTCGTACATTTTCCAATTTCGGATTCATAGCCTGGCATTTACCGCACCACTCTGCATCCATTTTTACGCCAATTACCGATGCCTCGGGGGATGACTGACCATATGCTGATAACGTGAAAAAGAATAGGGCAAAAACTGCTGTAACTGTTGATATAAAAATTTTCATGACTGTTTGATATAGTTCTTTAGGTTAACTCGTTTTGTTCATCAGAAAAATAGAAGATCCCTTCTTGATACAACTCACAGATCTGTAACAAAAGGGACAAGTTTATGAACGTTTCAGGAGGGGATCTGAACTTTAAACGTTGTGCCTGTATTTGGTGGGCTTTCTACCGTAATTTTTGCACCGTGAAGTGAAAAGATCCGCTGCGCTATGGCGAGACCGAGGCCGGTTCCGGTGCCACTGCTTCTGCTTTTATCCACCTGGTAAAAGCGCTCAAAAATATGAGGAATATCCACCTGCGGAATTCCCTCGCCGGTATCACGAACAGAGAGTACAAAATCCTTCCCTTTACGCACAGAGGTGATATTTACTTCACCGCCCTCAGGGGTGTGGGCAATGGCGTTATCAATCAAATTGGTAATTGCACGGTTTAGAAGATTAATATCCGCTTTGATAAGAGCATTGGGATTTTCGGGAACTGAAAATTGGAGCTTCACCCCTTTTTTTTCGGCAATTGGCTTAAACTGGAGAACCAAATCCTGCACCAGCTCCGCCAGCGAGACATCCTCCATATCGGGCTGAATATTTTCTGCATCCAGCTTTGACAGCTCAAAAAGGTCGTCGATCAATCGGTTCAGTTTTTTGGTATTTCCCAATACCGTTTCGAGGTACGCGCGAATTTCTTTTTTAGTAATTTTATCACCTCGCAGCTGTATCGTCTCCAGATATCCCTGGATGGATGATAGCGGACTTCGCAAATCGTGAGAGATATTCGCAACAAGCTCCCGGCGGAGTTTATCTGTCTTTTTAATCTCCTCCATATTTTCAACCAGCGTATCCGCCATCTGGTTAAAACAGTACGACAATTCCGTTAACTCATCGTCCCCTTTTAAAGGAATTCGTTCATTCAGTTCTCCACGCTCAAATTTACTGACAACCTTTTTCATCACCGATAGCCGCTGCGTGAGGTTTTTAAAGAAAAAGAGCCCAATACTCAGCGCTACAATCAGTACAAACCCAATAACAATCAGTGCGTTGCGCGCGATATAGCTCTCTGTAATCATCGCCGTGGTTTTGCTAAACTCATCTCCCTCCAGAACCACATAGAGGTAACAACCATCAGATCCCATAATCGAAATATTTGCCACGCTAAACGGTTTTTGGCTGTTAGGGTTCAGCGGGTCAGTTGCCAGAATGGGAAGGGTCTCCCCATCTATAAATGCATCAAGTTGACGAGTGTCCACGCGCTCCATCTGCAGAGGGTCGCGCTCCCCGCTTCCGGGTACGTGGCTTTTAATCCCTCCATTGCTATCCAACAGGTAAAAATCGAATTGGGGATTGGTACCCTTTAACGATCGAAGCATCGCCTCTATCTCTTCCTGGTCCATCTCCTCTTGTAGGATTGGCTCAAAATCGGCTGCCAACGTAGAGGCGAGATCTTGATTTGTTTTTTGAATCGACTCCTGTACAATCCCGGAAGATGTCTGCAGCGTCATATA
>SKWF01000260.1 GCA_007129085.1 Balneolaceae bacterium
ACGGAGTGAAAAAGTGTATCTCGAAGTTCTCCCTCCCTGTCCTGGAACGCTACAAGAAGTTCAATTCCACTAAAATCTCCATACGGGTCAATTTCCGAATCAACTGTAATTTGACCTTCAATATGTGTCTGTTTTTGATCCGGTTCGCTGCTGCATGCAACTACAAAAAGAGCAGTTAAGAAAACAGTAAAAAGCGTTTGAGTACTTTTCATATATAAATGAGAAATCAAATTTTATGCTTCTTCTAATTTTTGAACGAGTAGTTCCCGAACTTGTTTGGGATTAGCTTTTCCCTGAGATTTTTTCATCACTTGCCCTATGAAGAATCCAACCAAAGCCTTCTTCCCTCCTTTGTATTTCTCTACTTCATCGGGATTGTCTGCAATTACTTCATCAATAATAGGTTCAACAAATCCGGCATCCGAAACCTGGAGAAGATTCATCTCTTCAGCCAGTTTTTCTGCCGATTTTTCGTTGTCCAGCATTTTGTTAAAAATCTCCTGCATGGCGGATGAATTCACTTTATCCTCAAGCTTTAGAGATATCAAACCAACAAGTCGGTCTACCGTAACCGGAAACTCTTTGATGGTTATGCTTTGCTCGTTAAGAACTCGGAGAACCTCTGTAAGTATAATATTCGCAACAGCTTTCGGCTCATCTAATTTATCGAGAGCTGCTTCGTAATAGTCTGCCAGATAACGACTTTCCGTTAAATTGATAGCATCTTCTTCATTCAGTCCAAGATCATTAATAAAGCGCTTCAGTCTAACATTAGGAAGTTCGGGGAGGTCGGCTTCGATATCTTTTAATAGCTCTTCTGTAACGACTACAGGGGGCAGATCCGGCTCGGGGAAATAGCGATAATCATGAGCTTCCTCTTTGGTTCGCATCTGGCGGGTTTCCAGTTTATTGGCATCCCAGAGCAATGTTTTTTGCACTACTTCTCCACCCGATTCTACTACATCAATCTGTCGTTCAATTTCGTACTGTATAGCCCGCTCAACATTTCGAAACGAGTTCATGTTTTTAAGCTCTGTTCTGGTACCTAAGGCCTCTTGCCCTCTCGGTCTGATGGATACATTGGCATCACAACGAAGACTGCCCTCTTCCATGTTGCCATCGCATATTTCGAGGTATTGAACGATCTGTTTGATTTTAGTGAGATACTCATATGCCTCTTTCGGTGTGCGCATATCAGGCTCTGAAACAATCTCAATCAATGGAGTACCGGCCCGGTTTAGATCAACAAGCGTGTGGTATGGATCCTGGTCATGGATAGATTTACCGGCATCTTCTTCCATATGGATGCGGGTTACCCCAATTCGCTTATCGTAATCTTCAAGTTCTATATCAATATAGCCTTCGTAGCAAATTGGCGTATCAAACTGAGAAATTTGATATCCCTTCGGTAAATCCGGATAGAAATAATTTTTACGGGCAAATATTGATTTTTCGGCAATGCTGCAACTCGTAGCTAATCCCATCTTAATGATATATCTGACAAGATTTTCGTTGAGTACCGGCAACGTTCCCGGATGCCCTAAACATAGAGGAGTTACTTGCGTATTCGGCGAACCTCCATACTCAGTAGAGACCGGAGCAAATGCCTTACTTTCAGTTAACAGTTGTGCGTGAACCTCGAGGCCAATTACTGCCTCGTACTTACTATTGGCTATCGTTGACATATAATATTTAAATATTCAGCAATGGAGTTCATCAAAAGAAAGAGTAGAAGGTAGCCATAGAATTAATTAAATGAAATGAATACTGATTCAGACTTTATCATCAGTAGTAAAGAGTATTAATTATTTGATAATAACTAAATGAGTAGGTTTTTAACTAATCACTTTTATTAAGGCAAGAATATTTAGCCCTTAGTTAATTTTATATCAACTTTTTAAACTATTTGATGTGAGGTATTTAATAATCACTAAATATTTTGTTAATTAGAGTATATCAAAACAAATACAAGGAGGCATTATGAACGATAAAATACTATATCTATTACTTCCCATGCTTGTTTTTGCATCTCTGGTTACTGCCCAATCTAACCAGGGTGCGTATCTTAAAATCGATTATATAAAGGTTGATAGTGAGACTCACGACGAATTTCTCTCCTATCTTGAAACTGAGTTAGCAGATTTTAAAAAAGAGCGTATTGCTAATACTGATGTTGAAAGCTGGCGGGGATACAGGGTGCTATTCCCAAGTACTCATGGAGCTAAATACAATTACGTGAGCGTAACTGTTGCCTCCTCAATGGATGCTTTTGATTTTTATGACGATCAAGAATCTGACTATTTATCTTACCAACTTGTCAAAAATCGTTTTGAAGTACCGCACTCCGAAATATGGAGAGTTCGCAACAGCCTTCTTAAAGATGACTATATAGAACCCAGCAACTATATGATGCTCGATTTTATGAATGTTGCCGGGGGACGTGAATTGGAATACCAGATGTTGGAAGATGAAGTAGCTCTTCCCATTCACGAAGAACGTATGAGCCGTGATATTATGGAGGCCTGGGAAATGTATGAGTTGATTACGCCCGGTGGTTTAAATTACGGCTACAATTTTGCGACCGGAAATTACTTTAC
>SKWF01000222.1 GCA_007129085.1 Balneolaceae bacterium
GCCGATACCTACGAAAAGGAGACACGGGATCGCGTTTCGCTGAAAGAGCAGATTGTGAAGATGGCGGAGCTCAATCAAAAAATGACCGATGAGGCGAAGAACCTAACCAAAGCCCTGAAAGGAGATACCAAGAAGCAGGGGAACTGGGGTGAGGTGATTCTTCAGCGCATTCTTGAAAAATCTGGCCTCCAGAAAGGGCGCGAATATGAACTTCAGGAGAGCCATACCACCGAAGACGGAAGACGCCTCCAGCCGGATGTTGTGATTCATCTGCCGGAGGATAAGCGGCTTATTGTCGACTCAAAAGTGTCTCTTACAGACTACGAGCGGTATATTTCAGCGGATGAAGATGCCGTACAAGAGAGAGCCCTTAAGGCTCACGTGCAATCTGTACGCACGCATGTTAAAGGGTTGAGCGCAAAGAACTATCAAAAAATTTATGAGGGCAGCAGCCCCGATTTTGTACTGCTCTTTATCCCGGTGGAGCCGGCGTTTGCAGCTGCACTTCACGGAGATTCCGATCTCTACTACGAAGCGTTTGAAAATAATATCGTCATTGTCAGCCCTTCAACACTGCTGGCAACGCTCGCCACCATCGATAATATCTGGAAGCAGGAGTATCAGAACAAAAATGCGATGGAGATTGCCAAACGCGGTGGTGCACTTTACGATAAGTTTAAGCTCTTTGTGGAGAGTATGCAGGATATCGGCCAGCGGATTGATCAGACGCAGAAAAGCTACGACGAGGCGATGAACCGCCTGACCACAGGTAACGGCAATGTACTGCGCCAGGTGGAGATGCTCCGCTCACTCGGTGCCAAGGTATCCAAACAGTTGCCTGAAGAGCTGCTGCAGAATGATGAGGTTGAGAAGGAGTCTTGATAATAGATGCTACGGTTGCTAAAAGGTTTAAAATAAACAACATTTGTCAAGTAATACTTGACAAATGTTTGATTTTTTAAACTGTGATTGGTTTAATATATTCAGAATATGTAAAGTATAATTTGACAAATTTTGAATAAAATAAACCGAATATTATCTGATTGGCCTCCTAACACATTGGTCACGAACGAATGGTTAGAAGAAAAAGGTGTGTCACGGCAGCTGGCAGGAAGTTATGTGAAAAGTGGCTGGTTGGAAAAAGTTAACACGGGTGTATATAAAAGGCCCAATGATGAGATCTCGTGGCCGGGCTTGTTATTTACGTTGCAAGATTTGAACAAATTGCCGGTTCACATTGGAGGCAGAACAGCTCTTGAACTGCAAGGGTACGGTCACTATATCAGAAAGAGCTCCCAACAAAAAGTAGTACTTTGGAAAGAGCCGGATGTAAGGCTGCCGGCGTGGTTTAAAAAACATGAGGGTAATGTATCGTTTGAGGTACGATCGGCCCAACTGTTTGGTAACAATGATGAGGGTTTATCACGAAGAGAAATAGCCGGTTTACTACTTTATACATCATCTTCTGAAAGAGCCGTTTTAGAATATTTATATGATATACCTAAACATGAAGGTTTTGATGAGGCACACTATATCATGGAAGGCCTGGCAACGTTGCGACCGTCAGTTCTTCAATCCTTACTGGAACGTTGCCGATCAATAAAAGTAAAGCGTCTGTTTCTCTATTTAGCCGAAATATATAACCACTCTTGGTTTAATCGCCTCAACGAGTCTACTATAGGTCTGGGTTCCGGCAAGCGGGAAATCATCAAAGGAGGGAGGCTGGATAAGAATTATCAAATAGTTGTTCCCAAAGTAAAAAGAGAGGAGTAATGAGGGAAGAATATCGGAACCAAGTTCGCTTGTTACTTACAATACTTCCATTCGTATCAAAAGTTAACACGTTTGCTTTGAAAGGAGGAACGGCCATTAATTTTTTTGTTCGGGACTTTCCTCGTCTGTCGGTTGATATCGATTTGACGTACCTGCCCATCAAGAATAGAAAGGAATCATTACAAGAGATTAGTGATGGTGTTCAACTGATAGCCGGAGAAATTAATAAACATTTACCCAATGCCCGGATAACAGCGCAAAAAGGTGGTGGAACCTCAAGCAAACTGATAATTAAAGTTGATGACGCCCAAGTTAAACTTGAGGTGAATACTGTATTGAGAGGGGCAATTTATAGGGCAGAAAAATTGGAACTATCTTCACGGCTTCAGGAAGAGTTCGAAATGTTTACCGCCGTAAAAACTCTTTCTTTTGAAGATCTTTATGGTGGTAAGCTATGTGCAGCTCTGGATCGTCAGCATCCAAGGGATCTGTATGACATCCGATTGTTGCTAAAGAATGAAGGAATCACAGAAAATGTACGAAGAACATTTATAGGATACCTGATAAGTCATTCGCGTCCTATGAGCGAACTTCTTAATGCGAATATGGCCCCAATTGATGATTTGTACAATAAAGAATTTGAAGGAATGACTGAGGAAGACGATATACTTGACGAGTTGAATGAGGTTCAACACTCGCTGCCCAAGTTAATGCAAGAGAGTTTGACAGATGATGAAAAAGAGTTTTTAATATCATTCAAAAAAGGGACACCAAAATGGGAATTGATTCCTGTGACAATTCTTAA
>SKWF01000320.1 GCA_007129085.1 Balneolaceae bacterium
ATAAAGTGGATACCGAGGTTCCATCACCCGAAGCAGGTGTACTTGTTGAAATTTTAGTGGAAGCGGATGAAACTGTAGAGGTGGGTCAGCCTATCGCAATTATCGATACGGATAAAGATGCCACAGTGGATAGCAGTGATGCCGATGGTGCCGAAGAGGCAGCAGCCGAAGAACCGGCTGAAGCCCCTGAAGAGCAGCCGGAAGAAGAAGCAGAGCCTGTTGCCGCAACGAATGGATCGGATACCGATTCCGGTAGTGATGCCGATGGTGAGCGCATAGAAGTTGTGATGCCCCAAATGGGCGAATCCGTTATGGAGGGTACCGTTATTGAATGGGCCAAAGAAGTTGGCGATACCGTTGAAGTAGATGAAACCCTGCTCGAAATCGCCACGGATAAAGTGGATACGGAAGTCCCATCGCCGGAAGCGGGAACACTTGTGGAAATTTTAGTACAGGCGGATGAAACCGTGGAAGTGGGTCAGCCGATTGCAATTATTGCCACAGGGAAGGCAGCAAGTGGATCTGCCCCGGCTCCTAAAAAAGAGGAGAAGAAAGCTGAAAGCAGTAATGATACCCCGAAGAAAGAAGAGTCTGCAGAAGTAAAAGAGTCTGCTCCGGCGCAGGGCGGATCAGAGCCACAGCGTGTTGGCAGTGACGGCAGATTTTTCTCACCTCTCGTTAGATCTATTGCCAAAGAGGAAGGAATTTCTCAGGAAGAACTCGAGTCAATAGAGGGAAGCGGAAAAGATGGACGCGTTTCCAAGGATGATATTCTGGGATATGTGGATGATAAAAAAGCCGGAAAAGTGAAAGCTCCGGCGGCATCGGCAAGCAGTGGATTGGCGAAACCAAAATCACAGGTGAAAGAGCAGCAACAAACAAAACCTGCCGGTGAAAAAGGAAAAATTTCTGCAGGTGAATTGAACGTGCAGCGTCCGCATGAAAATGTGGAGATCGTGAAAATGGACCGCATGCGGAAGATGATCGCCGAGCATATGGTTCGCTCTAAGAAAACGTCGGCACATGTTTCGACATTTAGCGAAGTGGATGTAACCAATATTGTTAACTGGAGAAATGCCAATAAGAAGAAGTTTAAAGAACAGACCGGCATTAAGCTTACGTATACTCCGATCTTTATCGAGGCGTTCATCAAAGCGATTGGTGAATATCCGCTAATTAACAGCTCTATAGATGGTGATGAGATCCATCTGAAAAAGGATATTAACTTTGGCTTGGCCGTTGCGCTGGGTGAAGGCGGGAAAGGTGGTTTGATAGTGCCCGTCATTAAGCAGGCGCAGGATAAAAACCTGCCCGGACTTGCCAAGGCCGTGAATGATCTTGCACACAAGGCGCGCAATAAAGAGCTCAGCCCCGATGATCTGGTGGGCGGTACCATTACATTGACAAACTACGGCAGCGTAGGGAATCTGATGGGAACCCCGATTATTAACCAGCCACAAGTTGCAATTCTTGGAACCGGCGTGATTGAGAAGAAGCCGGTTGTTCGGGAAACGGAACAGGGCGATGTAATTGCGATCCGTCATATGATGTACCTCTCCATGAGTTACGATCACAGAATTATTGATGGGGCTCACGGTGGAGCATTTACTACTCGCGTGAAAGAACTGCTTGAAGGCTTCGATCCCAATCGCGCGATCTGATAAATAAATTTGTTCTAAATTCTAAAAGCGGTGCAGTGAAATTGCACCGCTTATTTTTTCTGCACATTCCATAAAATGAGTGAAAACAAAACGGCTTCTGAAAAATCTATTTCCATACATCAAACGATTGATGATGTACGCTCGGTAATAGATCTCCATAAGCAAAATGGGAAGCGTGTAGGTTTTGTAGCCACCATGGGAGCCTTGCATGCTGGGCACATCTCGTTGATTGAGCAGGCAAAGCAGAAGTCGGATGTGGTTGTGGTATCGATTTTTGTAAACCCAACGCAGTTTGGCCCGAATGAAGATTACGACAGTTATCCGCGTCAGCTCGAGGCGGATATTGATGAGTGCCGGAAAGTGGGCGTGGATATGGTATTTGCCCCGGATCGGTCGGTGATGTATGATGAGAAAACATACCTCTCGATCGGTATTGATCAGCTGAATGAACATATGTGTGGTGGAAGCCGTCCCGGATTTTTTGAAGGCATACTTCTGGTAGTAAATAAACTGTTCAACATTATTTCACCGGATGTGGCGGTATTTGGCCAGAAAGATATTCAGCAGGTGCAGATCATTAAGCAGATGGTGAAGGAGTTTAACCACGGTGTTGAGATTATATCGGCACCGATTGTTCGGGCAAATGACGGACTGGCACTTAGCAGCCGCAATGCCTATCTGGATGATAAACAACGAACAACGGCTCCCGGCTTGTATCGGGCTTTACGCTACGTGGAACAGCAGGTAACATCGGGTGTGGATCAGCCAAAACTGCTTTTAACGCATCAAAAAAGCGAATTGGAAGCAAAAGGTTTTGAAATTGATTATCTTAACTTGTTTTCTGCAAAAACGCTGCAGCCTGCAGAAACGTTAAAAAAGAACGAGGAATATATTATTGCCGGAGCAGCATATTTAGGGAAAACCCGGCTAATTGATAACATATTGATTGAATTGTAAGCAGGGCAACCATGAAACTTTCCATATTTAAATCTAAACTTCATCAAATGCGCGTAACCGAAGCGGATTTAATGTATGAAGGCAGTATAACCATTGATGAGGAGCTTCTTGAGATGGCAAATCTTCTGCCTTATGAAAAAGTGCAGGTTGTAAATATTACGAACGGGTCACGCCTTGAAACCTATACTATCCCCGGAGAGAGAGGCAGCAGAATTTGCTGTATGAATGGTGCCGCAGCTCGACTTACCCAGGTTGATGACCGCGTTATTGTGATGTCATACGCCGAAATGACCCCCGAAGAGGCAAAAGATCACAAGCCCACCGTTGTTGTTGTTGATGAGGATAACAATCCTAAAGATGTTCTTGAAAATGTTTCGCATGGCCAAAAATATGGCCTGGAAAATGGGTTGGTTGAGGAATAAATAGTTCCATTTGTAGGTTTAGATCGCATTTTCGGGAAAATGCCAAATGCTTTACAAACTCTATGAGCAGCTACTGCTCTGTAGCTTATTAAATCTCGTTTTGTGTTCAATGATAATTCGTTCGGGATATTAAGTTTTAATTTTCACTTTTCTTGGTAAATGTTACATATATAACATGCAGATTGGACAGTATTTGAAATAGAACTATTATTGATTGTGTTTGAGAAAGAGAGACGTACAATCACATCATAAAAAAACATTCACAATCAATTTTGGAGAGAATACATATGAAAAGTAATATCTTTAAGGTCCAACTATGGGCTATGGTTTTAATCGCAGCTGTAGCTTTTACTGCCTGTGATGACAGTGTATCTAGCATATCAGATGCGCAAATGAAGAGTTCAACAATGTCTGCATTAGCACAAAGTTCTGCACCCGCGGAAATATGTGGGGAAGCGACTGTAACCACGCTTTGGGCCGGGCAACATCATGATGCAGGTACATTATCAGTGTCGAACGACGGTGAGTACCTGTATGTAACTTATGCAACGACAGGCGACTGGCGGTTGAAAAAAACACATATGAATGTGTCATCATCACTGGATGGCGTTCCTACCAACAGGCCGGGAATTCCTATACCGGGACAATTTGAATATTCAGAATCTCACGATAACATCACTTCCTACACGTACAAGATTTCGTTGAATGATTTAGATGGAGATTCGTTTGTGATTGCTGCCCACGCAGAAGTGGTGAAGTTGAACAATAACGGAGCTGTAGTACGCGAGGAGACCGCATGGGGTGGCAATACACCCGGGGATTCTCCTAGATGGTGGTACTATTCTGTTCATGAAGTACAGGAGTGTAACGGAACCCCTCCTCCGCCTCCGGTAGAAGTATGCGAAAGTACAGATACCTCATGGGGTGCAGGTGAAGCATTTGATCCGAACAACAATGCAAGATATACCGCTTACAATGGGGAGGAGAATACAGTAGACCTGGTTTCTTCAAATGAAAGAGTAGCCGGTACAGTAACATATTCTCCATATGGTATGGACCAAGTAAAAATTGAGATCAAATTTAACGAGGGATGGAGATTTGGCGAAGTAGATAATCCGGTGAGAATCCAGGGATATGAATATGCCCCTGAAGGAGTTCCTGCAATCAATGAATTCTCCACCTATACAGGTGATGATATGATTGTGTACGTCCCTTTATACAATTTCTATGCTGTGCACGTTGAAGTGTTACGTGAAATCACATGCCAGAATAATGATTAAAATTGAATGCTAAACTTGATGTTTTTCATCAGTTAGGCATCTCAAACTTTAATAGAAAGGCACCTTTCGAAAGGAGGGTGCCTTTTTTTATAGGTCACAAATTAGATGTCCACTTAATAAGGGTTAATTTTGACTCATTTATTGAATGTTGCAGCTCGAAAAAAAGAGAAAGATGAGTAATTCAAAATCACCCGCATTTTTTCTTGGCGTTACGCATATCTTCATAAGTAAACTATTGAAAATTTTACGTTTAGAGATCAGTAATGTTAAATATTTTTAATGAATATCCTCTTGATTATTTTTGTTTATCGGTGGATTGATCAAGGAATGAAGGTCGGTTTTCGGGACGGGTATTCAATCGATTTTTTGATGTATGAAATAATCTAAAAACAGATTATTATTCATTTAAGCATTAGGAGAGAGTGTACGATGCGGTGTTGAGTCAAACATAATAAGTTCGTTACGCAACACTCAATTCGATTCGTCAAGAGATTTCAAGAGAGATATAAAAACAAGGGAGAGATGTACAAATACTTGCTGTTAGTTTTTATACAGGTTGTACAGAAATAAGGGCACCTTTTTGGTAAAGGCGCCCTTTCGTTTTTCTAAGAGATGTAATCAAATTTCCTGCTACTCAGCGTAATCCGGCAGAAGCTCAAGAAATTTCGCTGAGGTTTTAATTCCGCGATGAAAATCTTTCAATGAAAAACTTTCATTTGGAGAATGCAGGGCATCCCGCGTTAATCCAAAGCCCATCAAGATGGAATTCACCCCAAGGATTTTTTTGAAATCAGCCACAATCGGAATGCTTCCACCTTCGCGAGCAAAGAGAACATCGGTCTCGTAGATCTCTTCAAATGCTTTCGCGGCAGCTTTCAGCCCATAAAAATCAAGGTCGATAACAACCGGGTGGCCGCCGTGGTGCTCTTCAACGGTAACTTCTACCGATTCCGGTGCGACAGATTCAACGTGCTTTTTGAAAAGCTTGGCAATTTTTTTTGGCTCTTGGTCAGGCACCAGCCGCATACTTATTTTTGCACCCGCTTTGGCAGGCAGCACAGTTTTTGCGCCTTCGCCCTGATAACCACTCCAAAGGCCGTTTACATCCAGTGTAGGACGTGCAGATGCTCGTTCTAACGTACTGTAGCCTTTTTCACCACGGACAGCTTTTAGGTTCAGATCTTTTTTGTAAGCTTCATCATCGTGCGGAAGTTTTTTGTAAGCTTCGCGCATTTCGGGTGTCATCGGTTCTACATCGTCGTAAAATCCTTCAACCTGGATTACGCCATCTTCATCTTTCAGCTTGGAGATGATATCGGCCAAAACGTTGGCAGGGTTATCAACCGCACCGCCGTAAACTCCGGAGTGCAGATCGCGATTTGGTCCCTGTACGTGCACTTCCATATAGGCGAGTCCACGCAATCCGTAGGTAATGGAGGGTTGATCTTCCCCGAACATGGCGGTGTCGGAAATCAACACCATATCACACTCGAGCAGTTCTTTGTTTTCGTTGATAAATGGTACCAGATTGGGAGATCCAATCTCTTCCTCTCCCTCGAGGATGAACTTTATGTTTACAGGAAGTTCTGTGTCGGTTTTCAGGTACGACTCTACTGACTTTATATGGGTAAACGATTGGCCTTTGTCATCACTGGCGCCACGGGCATAAACTCTGCCATCTTTTATAGTTGGTTCAAATGGGGGAGTCTCCCACAGATCTTCAGGATCAGGCGGCTGAACGTCGTAGTGGCCGTAAATTAATACCGTCGGGCGATCATCATACGGAGTTTTTTCCGCCGTGATAATTGGATGTCCTTCTGTTTGATGCAGAGTGATATTATCAAGCCCGATATCCTCGAGCTGGCCGACTAAAAATTCTGCAGCTTTTTGAACATCTTTTTTATGGCTTGAATCCGTGCTTACACTCGGTATCCGGAGCAGATCAAAAAGTTGTTCCTGAAAGGCTTCAATATTGGAATCAATATAGGTTTGAGTATCTGACATCTGTAGTCTCTTTGCGTGATTATGGTAAATTTATTGACGATGGAATTTAGAGGTTCACAGGAAGAATGGCTAATTAAGTGATATTAAATAACGTCTATTTTGCTAAAATTATAGGTTAATAAATGTTATATACCTTCTACTATTGCAATATTCCCCCGCCCATATTAGTTTCATTATTACACCATAACGAAACTTACCATTATGCCAAGCATTACAGTCAAAAATATTCCAGACTCTATTTACAAGAAGTTGAAGCAGCAGGCAGAAGCCCAACACCGCAGTATGAATAGTGAAATCATTGCTTGTCTGGAGCGAACAGTTGAGCCAAACCGTATCTCTTCTGATGAAATACTTCGACAGGCAAGAATAATGAGAAAAAAAGTAAAAGGAAGCTTGTCTGCTACTGAAATCCAGGGTGCAATTGATCAAGGCCGACCATGATTGTTGTTGACACAAATATCGTTGCACACTTTTGGTTGCCTTCTGATCACACAGAACTTTGTGACCAATTATTTCAGTGGGATTCGGAATGGATAGCCCCCCTGCTATGGAAAAGTGAATTTAGAAATATAGTAACACTTTTATTGAGAAAAGGGCTTATTGATCTTCCGGGGGCATTACAGATAACAGAAAAAGCAGAGAGCCAAATGAAAGACCGGGAGTTTCATGTAAACTCTATTCAAGTTTATAAACTGGCAGAAAAATCTGACTGTTCTTCTTACGATTGTGAATTCGTCAGTCTTGCTGAAGATCTAAATATAAAACTGATAACGATGGATAAGCAGATTCTACGTTCTTTTCCGGAATTTGCTACTAAACCATCAGATATTATCACAATATAAATTTTAGCCATATAACAAACGGTTTCAACACGGATTTAGCCGCTGTTTAGCGGTTTAAAAGTGGTGAGTAAAAGTAAATTCTTAGTTTTAATTTCATTACATAATAACATTTAAGGCTATTTTAGAGTTAATAGGTTTTGACAGAAACAAACGTCACCAAATAGAATTGAAACACCGGTACAATTGAACCAATTACCCATCATGAAAAAATATATCCTCCCCCTCTTTGTTCTACTATTTGTTCTTTCAAGCTGCGGCACGTTGCGAGAGATGGGTTCCATGGAGGAGCCGTCAGTAGAGTTCTCAAAAATGTCGATTCAAAATATTACGTTTGATGGGGTAACTCTCCTTTTTGATTTTGATGTAACGAACCCCAACAGCCGCGATATAAACGCCGAAAAGTATACCTACGAGTTTTTTATCAACGATCGGTCATTTATCTCAGGGGAGGAGGCGGAGCCGATTACGGTAGGGAAAGAATCGACAACACAGGTTCAGGTGCCGGTTTCGATGCGCTTCTCAGAAGTGTACGAAGCGTTTGGGTCGCTTGTGAGGGAGGATAGTATCTCCTATCAAATGGCAACGGACGTTTCCTTCGATATGCCGATTGTGGGAACGCGAAATGTGCCGGTTCAGGCGTCGGGCAACCTGCCGATCCCGAAAATTCCCCGTATCGAATTGGGCGATTTTGAAGTTAAGCGATTATCGCTGGCAGGGGCTGAAGTTGAAGCTACATTTCGCGTAACAAATCCGAATGCATTTCGGATTGCGTTAACCGGAGCCTCCTACGTATTGGATGTTAACGGGAGCAACTGGCTGGATACAACGCTTGATGAATTGATTGAGATTTCCGGAAATGAGAGCCGAACTATAACAATTCCGGTGCGGCTAAACGCATCACAAATGGGATCGGCACTGCTGGATATTATGGCCGGTGAGAGAGACTTTAGTTACAAACTGAGAGGAACAGCCGATGTTTCCGCTGATTTAGAGGGATTTTCTGACGGCGAAACTATCCCTTTCGATCTGGAAGGTGAGTACAGATTATAGTAAATTTCGGTTTGATGAACGCAGCAATAGAAAAACTGCTTAAAATAGATATCTAATAAACGTAAACCATGAGAGAGAAAGCTATGAGACTAATACATAATTTATGTACCGTTCTAATAGGAGTGTTAATTATTGCCTGCTCTACCGATGCACCGGATACGCAGGTAACAGAGAGAAATAATGACAGAAATGGGAATGATGATGAAGCCGCCGTACAGTACTTTCCGGAGCCCGATACAGGTGGCGACGTTCATCAAACCGAAGAGCTGAATTTTGTAGTTGAAACAGTTGTATCCGGGTTGGGAGTACCGTGGGGAATGGCATTTTTACCGGATGGAAAAGTGTTGATTACCGAGCGCGATGGAGCTCTTAGAATAGTAGAAGATGGAGAATTACGCAGCGAGCCGATTTCGGGCACACCGGAAGTGGTAGCCCAGGGCCAGGGCGGACTGCTGGATATTGAACTTCATCCAGATTACGAAAACAACGGGTGGATTTATTTGAGTTACTCCAAGCCGGGTGATGGAGGAGCTGCAACGGCTATTATGCGCGCTAAATTGGATGGCTATAGTTTAACAGATCAGGAAGATCTGTATGTTGGAAACGAGTTTAGCTCTGCCGGACAGCACTATGGCAGCAGAATTTCTTTTGATGGAGATGGATACCTCTACTTCTCAATTGGAGACCGCGGAGCTATGAATTCGGCGCAGGATATTACGAACTCCAACGGTAATCTTTTTCGGCTGAATGATGATGGAAGCGTGCCGAGCGACAATCCGTTTGTTGGAGAAGAGGGGCTGGATGAAATTTTTGCGTACGGTCTGCGCAATATCCAGGGAATGGATGTTCATCCCGAAACCGGTGTGATCTGGACAAATCTGCATGGCCCGCGTGGCGGTGATGAGATTAACGTGCACGATAAGCCGGGCGCAAACTATGGCTGGCCGGAAATAACACATGGCGTGAATTATGATGGTAGTGAAATTACACCAGATACTGCCAAGGCCGGAATGGAGCAGCCAGTAATGCACTGGACGCCTTCGATAGCTCCATCCGGGATGGCGTTTGTAGTTGGTGATCGATATCCGGAATGGACCGGAGATATTCTGAACGGCGCCCTCTCTTTTCAGCTGATTTCCAGGATTGTGATTGATGGGGATGAGTATGCACATGAAGAGCGATTTGTTAATGACATCGGCCGAATTCGTGCCGTTGAAATGGCACCGGATGGATATATCTACTTCAGCAATGAGTCGAACGGAACCATAAACCGTATTGTGCCGGTGGAGTAGATTTGGTTTGGGTGTACATCGGGCAGCCTGCCCGATGATTCATCTTACTAAAAGAGGATGTTAACTGTGTTTAAATCCTGAGTTCCAGACTCAGAATCGGAAAGAAGAGGTTGTCTAAAAAAAGGGGTTTAAAAAAGACTGTCATCATCAAATTTGCCATGTCGGATACCCGAAAAATAAACCGGTAAAAGTAGAATAGCTGAGTTGGAAATTTTGTCCAACAAAGTTTGCATTTGCCTGCTTACTGCGGTTTCAATTGAACCTTCAAAATGTACACTCTTTATCATTAAACTGAATTTAAGGTAAGTTCAGTGAAAACATAAACGTACATGCGGGTAGACTTTAAAGCCATCCTGAGAAATCAGGTTGGCTTTTTTTGTTTAATTTTTGTCAACACTTTTTGCACGCAACTTATCAATTCTGTGATTATCACATTCCCTCCCATTTCATACTGTTTTAATACTTCAGTTTTTGAAATGAACATTGTTATAAAACTTTTTAATCAATCAGGTTAGATA
>SKWF01000211.1 GCA_007129085.1 Balneolaceae bacterium
AACTGCAATATTGCGGCTGATCACCAGCAGTTGATGATGATTACCCTTAAGCGAGTTGCCAAGAAGTATGGATTGGTTTGTATTCTACACGAAAAACCGTTTGATGGATTGAACGGTAGTGGAAAACACCTGAACTGGTCGATGAGTACTAAGGAGGGTGATAACTTACTGGAACCGGGAGAGAGTCCGCATGAAAATATGCAGTTTCTCTTTTTCTTCGCCTCCGTAATTCGGGCGGTACACAAGCATCAGGATCTCTTACGTGCATCGATTGCCCACGCAGGTAATGATCACCGTTTAGGTGCAAATGAAGCTCCTCCGGCAATTATATCGGCATTTATTGGCGACCAGCTCGAGGATATTGTAAAACAACTGCTTAATGGAGGGCTAAAAAATTCAAAGCAGAGTGGACTGCTGGGCCTCGGTACTCCAGTGCTTCCGTCTCTGCCGCGTGATGCAGGGGATCGAAACCGAACTTCTCCATTTGCATTTACGGGGAATAAATTTGAGTTCCGTGCTGTGGGATCAAGCCAATCCATTTCGTTTCCAACAACAGTGCTGAATACCATTGTTGCAGAAGCGATTGATGAACTTTGTACCAAGCTGGAAAAATCAGTGGATGATGAAGGGTTAGAAAAATCCCTCGCAAAAGTGCTTCGCGACTCGTTTTCAGAGACGAAAGATGTGATTTTCAACGGAGACGGGTACTCTGACGACTGGCAAATAGAGGCAGAAAAACGTGGACTGCTGAATCTTCGAACAACAGCCGATGTACTTCCAACACTTTCATCAAAGAAAAATGTTGATCTGTTTGAGAAGTATAGTGTATTGAATGAACGGGAAGTTCACTCTCGTCAGGAAATATTTGCAGAGCAGTATGTTACGACGCTGAATATTGAGGTGGATACCACCGAGGCGATTGCCAGAACGATGGTGTACCCGGCGGCTATCCGGTATCTCAATGAGTTGTCTTCAGCGGTTAAGGAGACCAAAGAGCTCGGGCTTGACAATAAAGGTTCTATGGCGATGCTCGAAACGATGAATTCGGCGTTGAATGATCTAAATGAAGCACTTACAAACCTGACGTTCGTCCAGGATGATATTGATGGTGATAATCCACTCGATATCTCCATGGAGTATAAAGAGAAGTTAATTCCGGCGATGAACAAAGTTCGTGATGCCGTAGACTTTCTTGAAAGGTTTACTCCCGATGACTACTGGCCGTTGCCAATCTATCGCGAGATGCTTTTTGTGAAGTAACATCCCCCTTGCTCCCCCTTTTATAAGTGGGGAGTTTCGGATTCAATTCAAAACCTCTCTCTTTCACAGAAGGAGAGAGGTTTTTTTATGTCTGGGAATTTTGGGGTCTGTGATTTGCCATCCCGGCCCCCGAGCCGGGGTCTCATACCTTTTTTGATGGATAGCAAAAACAGAGATACTCCCCGAAATGAAGCGTTATGTAACTGATAAATAGACTGTCCCGTCAGGGACAACATATGGGTAGTAAAGCGAATGTGACCCCGATTATGCGTGCCGTAGGTACGCAACATAATCAGACAATTGGTTTAAAAATGTAGCGTTCATCAAAATCGACATCAAACTTCTCCAAAAAGTCTGTGTATTCCTCTCTGAAAGTTCTTTTTCTGTGATGTTCTTCCTGTTCACGAATGTATTTAATAACTCCGGGAATCTGAGATTTTGAGTGTGAAAAAGCGCCAAATCCCTCTTGCCAAGAAAACCGGCCGTTTATGAATCTGTTTTGGTTAATCCATTTCGTTGAATCCTGCTTTACGTATTTCATCAATTCGGACAGGCTTTGAACGGGACGTAATCCAATCAGCATATGCACATGATCTGGCATTCCATTGATCTGCATCATTTTGTGACCGTGATTGGTGACGATTCCTGTAATG
The DNA here is from genome assembly GCA_007129085.1 of Balneolaceae bacterium. GTDB lineage: Bacteria > Bacteroidota > Rhodothermia > Balneolales > Balneolaceae > SW132. The sequence continues at coordinate 1,914 of SKWF01000211.1, forward strand.
TAGCTGTAAAGATCATTTTGCCACTCATCCTTTATTATACTTAGACGGTTCTGAACGGCAAAAATAGCATGTATATGGATTTGTGTGTAGGTGTTTGCCATAGCTCTTGATCCCCTCTTTAATTTTCATATACCGTACCTACGGTATGGAGTGTATTGTTTAGCTTATTTCAACCGATATTACATTCTTAACGGGATGAATGCAAAACGTCTTCTCAAAATGTATTGGAAGATTCGTGGTATAGAAATTCTTGTTTCGTACCTGACGGCACGATGATTGGGTGCTGGTTTCAATTGTTTCCTACCAATATGTCGTCCCTAGCGGGACGAGTATGAATTGAAAAATAATTTTTAAACGTATGTTTCTTTTACATGAGGAGAGAGATTTTATCTCTGTGATGATTGAATGCAATAGTGTCATCATACCTGCCCTTGATCTTGCTTTGTGATGGATAACAAAACAGAGATACTCCCCGAAATGAAGCGTTATGTAACTGATAAATAGACTGTCCCGTCAGGGACAATACATGGGTAAAAAAAGCGAATGAGATTATCTTAAGAACCTGAGTTCGATTCTTAAAAAATGATACCAAAAGTCCCCCTTTAAAAAGGCGGATTGAGGGGGATGTTCACCAGATCATAAATAAACCCAATAAACACC
>SKWF01000305.1 GCA_007129085.1 Balneolaceae bacterium
CAAGACCAAGACATTGAACTGACACTGCAAGATGGGTACGAAATGAAAATTGACGGTGATGCCAACGTTCGAAGTTGGGATGCCGATGTAAAGACCATCGAAGCAGAATTTATTATGGCTGCTTTTGACGTAGAAAACTTATCTGAACTGACAGCAGACCATTTTAAAACCCTTACAATTTCTATTCCCGTTGAAGATATTGAGTCCGACTCAGGACGTCTGACAAGAAACCTGCACGGGTATCTGGAAAAGGATGACCATCCCTATATTACATTCTCACTAAACTCTATTGAGTCTGTAGAAGTGAACGGTAACAGTGCTGTAATTACAGCGATGGGTAATTTTAACGCTGCCGGTGTAGACCATACCACCGAAATGACCGTTAATGCAGAGTTTAACGGAAATAGCGTTACATTTTCCGGCACACAAGATCTGCTGATGACCAGCTTCGATATTGAGCCTCCAACAGCTGTAATGGGTACAGTAAGAGCCCGCGACGAACTCAAAATTCCTTACAAATTAACTTTTTCCCTGTAATTTCATTTCAATTCCAACAATGAACTTCCGCCACACACACTTCACCTTATTGGCAATAACAATTCTGCTAATACTAATTCCGGGCGGAAGTTTAATTGGGCAACAGCTCATCATCCAGGAAGATCAAAGCAAACTCTGGATTGAAGGAGATTCGAATGTTAAATCATTCACTTGTGATGCCGAAGAGTATCACGCCGATGCCCAACAACTGCAGATTGACCAAACAGACATAACAGAAGGAGCCAATAATCTGTCGGTTACCCTTCAAATTGGTGTGAAAGGATTTGATTGTGGGCGAAGAAAAATGAACAGCGACCTGAATGAGGCGCTAAAATCCGACGAATTTCCCTACATAGAATTCACCTACACATCTACCGAAAATATAGACTACATAGAAGATGATGAACGCTATGAAGTAACAGTCATTGGAGATTTAACAGTAGCCGGTGTAACTCAACAGATTAGATTTATTTTGGAAGGATATCTGCTCGATGATGGAAAGCTGAGAGCTCGAGGAGAAAAAGAGATCAACATGAAAGATTACGATGTTGAACCCCCGGTAGCCATGCTTGGCATTGTTCGGGTTGATGAACATTTAACGGTCCATTTCGACCTTACAGCAGTATTATCAGACGAACGGTAAAGCTATGAATGCTCTGGTGAACTACTTACAAGAACTTAAACAGGCTCCCTACGCCTCGCTGTGGAGCTATCAGGTATCAGGTAACGTAATAGAATTAAACGTTTTACCTTCATTGAAAAAAGATCCGCAAAACTACCGGCTGGGGATCATTCGTATTGGTGGAATTTTATTTCAGCTGCGCAACCGATTTAAGGATCAAATTACTACCAATGTATTTCCAAACTTTTTAGACAACAGCCTCCCTGTTACCGTTCGTTTATCAAAAGACAGTTCAAAAACGAAAAAAAACAAGGAGAGTTTAGAAGCGATTGAACAGATTTATCCCTCCCTTTTTATTAGGCAGACTTTAACCCCATCAAAGGAGATGCAACTTCCAAAAGATATTCCCAATAATAACCCGGTTGAAGTATTATCCACTTATTCCGAAAACCCGTTTATTTGGCTTCAGTTCGGGAATTACCTGGAAATTCTTTTACATAAAGAAGAACATTCTACCGCTAAAAAAGTGTATATTTTTCAATATCAAACTGAACAAAAAACAGTAGCCGCACACCTGGAAAGCGAGCTTTACCCACAGGCCATTTTATTTAATGAAGAAGGGCGATCATAAAAAAGATCTAAAAATCTTTTTTAGTTTTACTCCAAATTAGATAAGCTTGCTTAGCATCCATTTAAATTTTTGACTTCAAGGCTTTTTATGAATAGGAACAAAACAGTACTTATTGTTGAAGATGACCTGATTTTAAATCTCCTGTACGAAAGTTATATGGAGAAACTGGGGTTCGATACCAAAGGCGAATTGGTCTATGGAAAAACAGCCATTGATGTGACGAAAAAAATCAGTCCGGATTTAATACTGATGGACATCGCGCTCGAGGGAGATATGGATGGAATCGAAGCGATGGAAAAAATCCGGGAGTTTTCGGAAGTACCTGTTATTTACATAACCGGGAACTCCGATCCGGCCCATAGAAACAGAGCTGAGGCCATAAAATATACGGCCTATTTAACAAAACCGGTTGGATTCGAAGAGCTTAAACAGGCACTTCTTGAAGCCAAAATTATTACCAAAGAGGAGGCAAATGTTTAATCAACAGCTGCCTTTATATAAAAATTGACACCCTGCTTTTTTCGATCGTGTACTTACGCAAGCAAATCCATTATAATTAGTCATCAAGTAGGTTTCTAATTAGGAGGGCATTATTTTTCAAGCTTCCGATTGTTGCCTAGAACCTCAACATCGGATGAAATATTATTACTAACCATCACCTGACTTTGCCATGCGCACATTCTTTTACCTCCCTTGGATTATCCTTCCTTTTCTCCTTTTTTCTTGTACAACAACGGAAACCGTCTCCTCGCCGGAAACTGAAACTGTACAAGA
>SKWF01000273.1 GCA_007129085.1 Balneolaceae bacterium
AAAAAGCTCAATATCCTGATAGAATATTCACTATAGAGAGAGAAGGTAAACAGGGGCTGGGTACAGCTTACGTAGCTGGTTTTATATATGCGCTGGATAATGGCTATGTATATATATGTGAGATGGACGCTGATTTTTCACATAACCCTGTTGATTTGCCAAAATTGGTGAATACGATAAAAAGTGGTGAAGCGGATGTAGCAGTTGGATCAAGATACTCGAAAGGTATTAGTATCGTGAACTGGCCCTTGAGGAGGCTAATTTTATCCTATGCAGCAAACGTATATGCACGAACAATTACGGGCTTGCCCATAAAAGATACTACGGCCGGGTTTAAATGTATTCATCGGGATGTGTTAGAAGCCGTGGATCTTCAAAAAATCAAATCGAACGGGTACGCATTCCAAATAGAGATACATTTTCGTGCCTGGAAAGCTGGTTTTAGGTTGAAAGAGGTATCTATCATTTTTCGAGAAAGAGAGGAAGGAGTATCTAAAATGTCAAAATCCATTGTCCGTGAAGCCATCTGGAGAGTATGGACGCTGAAACTGAGGAGTATATTTGGCAAGCTTTAATTAAATCGGACTGAATTAAAGCTATCCATTTAATAGATGATGGAAGAGTAACTAACGGCGCTCTCCCTCTCTTTTTCATCCCACCAATCGTATTGGAGTATTTCACCTTTTAAATCAGGAAATGTTTTTAAGAAAGTAAGCATTGGAGGAAATCCACAAACTCGATAAGGATCATACTCATTAGCCATATAATTAATAAGTTCTTCTGATTTATTTTCAGAAGAATAATTCATGAACGCTTTGTCAAAAGTTTCGACATCATGGCGTAATTTTTCAGCGGGCAAAACATCTCCGAATTTTTTGCCTACATGAGAAAGATCACCACTGATGAGAAAGAAAGTATCGTCATCGTCAATTGATTGAAGATCGGAAGTGAAGGCCTTTAATTTTGAGCCCATGTCGCCATCTTTCTTATAAAATAGCTCATCGAATCCACCAACTAAGATCGGCAAAACTGTAAATTCATGTTTCCAATAGTGGCTTGCCAATAGCAGGTGTGTTTCGATGCTATGTTCTACGCGATGTGCGCGATCACGTGTGGTGAATCCATTATTCGTAGCGTTATTTTCAAGAACCTCGATCGAGTTCTGATCGGTTTTAAACGTACGTCCCGGTATCGTGAAATTTTTGTTGCTGCCTATAAATGGTTTGTCGGCATAGTAGTCTCCATAATGGCCTGAATAGTGTGACGTGGCTAAAATCACGACTTTTTTTGGTTTGATACTGTGCAGCGTAGAAAATGCTTTTTTGTAATTACTCTGACCAACTCTAAGGTCAATATGCGGAGCGTATAACGCTTTTTGAGGTTCTTGGGTGGAAGTACCATTACCATCTGTTTGAAGGTAATCATCAAGGAAGGCAGTGAGTTCAGCGCTGGTATTGGGATAACTTTGGTTTACAAGTGCAGGTTCACGAACGTCGCTGTTTTCAAATAAGCTCTCTCTTTTTTTTGAATTCTCCTCGTAGAAGGGACTTTCAAGAATGAGGTTTTGATCCAACAGTTGAATAAAGTGAAGCAGATCATCGCCGGAGATTTGATTGTCCAAAACCTCGACGATTCTATCTACGCTATGTATTCCATTGATGAGTGACAAAATGGGTTCAACTTTAGCATCCAGGGCAAATCCTTCTTCAACATATTGAAGCGGATCGTTGAAATAGAGGATATTCCTCCCGTTGTCTGATATAGGGATTATGGCTACATCACGACGAACCGGTGGAATTGTATCAGATTTAGTTTTGTAGATCATAGAGTTATGAATTTTTTTCCTGTCCCCTCATTTTCCAACATTCGCATTTCTTTCCATACTTAATACAAATTGGGTGCTCCGGTGGTTCAGAAATTCGGGCTTTACAGGCATTTCTGCCATGGTGGATCATCAAGTGAGACAGATCCGTCCAGCTTTCTTGTGGGAAGAGCGCCATTAAGTGCTTTTCAATTTTATTGGTGTTCTTTTTTTCCCGGGTAAGGCCAAATCGATTGGCAAGCCGCTTAACGTGGGTATCTACCACAACGCCTATATTTTTATTAAAAGCATTTCCGAGTACAACATTTGCTGTCTTACGGGCAGCTCCGCGGAGTGTAAGAAGCTCCTTCATTGTATTGGGTACCTCGCCATCAAAATCTTCTACAATTGTTGTGGATGCTTCTTTAAGCGATTTCGCCTTGTTTCGGTAAAAACCGGTTGACCGCACCAACTCTTCGAGATCTTCCAATGGAGCTTCAGCCATCGCTTCAGGAGTAGGGTAGGCATCAAACAGGTCAGGCGTCACTTTATTTACGCGAACATCCGTGCATTGAGCACTGAGAATTGTGGCAATTAAAAGTTCAAAGGGGTTCTTATGATTTAGTTCGCAGTGTGGGTTGGGATAGTGTTCGTATAATTCACTGAGAAGCTTTTCAGCACGTTCTTTCTGTTCTTTTGTTTTTCGAGGTAGAGCAGATTTTGCCATTTGTAGTGTGGTATATTTTTCAAA
>SKWF01000081.1 GCA_007129085.1 Balneolaceae bacterium
GAACTAGGTGAATAATTCCAAAAAAGAAAAGCTCTTATCGTAAGCGTCTCGCTTTTGATATGCATCCCGTATCCCGGGGAGCCTCCCCGGGAGTAAGGCCGAAATTTTCAGATGGAGGTTTCGGAAAGATCAACGGGCAGGCTGCCCGTTGTACATGTTCCTAAGACTTGGTATTTCTATACTGTCCTAAAACAGAAAAAGCCACGCTTTTTGGGCGTGGCTTTTAATATATAACTCTATTCTATTTACGGCTTAGTACCGGTAGTGATCAGGTTTGTACGGCCCTTCTTTCGGCACGCCGATATATTCTGACTGTTCCTCGTTCAGCTCTTCGAGCTCAACACCAATTTTCTTCAGGTGCAGGCGAGCAACTTTCTCATCCAAATGTTTTGGCAAAACGTGCACGCCAACCTCAAACTCATCATTCCAGAGGGCGATTTGCGCCAGAGTTTGATTGGTAAAGCTGTTGCTCATAACAAAGCTTGGGTGACCCGTTGCGTTTCCGAGGTTCATCAAGCGGCCTTGCGACAGTAGTATAATTTCGCGGCCGTCATCAAATCGAAACAGATCTACCTGCGGTTTGATGTTCTCCTCTTCCGAGTTCGCCTTCAGCCATTTTACATCAATTTCATTATCGAAGTGACCAATATTTCCGACGATGGTTTTATCTTTCATCATCTTAAAGTGTTCCTCGGTAAGGATATCTTTATTACCGGTTGCGGTAACCACGATATCAGCCCGCTTAATGGCGGTCGACATCTTCTTCACCTCATAACCGTCCATTGCCGCCTGAAGCGCACAAATCGGGTCAATTTCGGTAACAATCACTCGAGCACCCGCTCCGCGAAGGGATGCGGCAGAACCTTTTCCTACATCGCCATACCCGGCAACAACGGCAACTTTTCCGGCCATCATTACGTCGGTTGCGCGACGGATCGCATCGGAGCACGATTCCCGGCATCCGTACTTATTATCAAACTTCGATTTTGTAACCGAGTCATTCACGTTAATGGCGGGAACAGGAAGCGTTCCATTTTTCATCCGCTCATAGAGGCGAAGTACACCGGTTGTAGTCTCTTCAGAAATTCCCTGAATGTCCTTAGCAAGCTCCGGGTAGTTATCCAGAACCATGTTGGTAAGATCGCCGCCATCGTCCAAAATCATATTCAGCGGCTTGCCGTCTTCAAAAAACAAGGTCTGCTCGATGCACCAGTCGTACTCCTCTTCGGTCATATCTTTCCATGCATAAACCGGAACGCCTGCTTCTGCAATTGCAGCCGCAGCGTGATCCTGCGTGGAATAAATATTGCATGATGACCACTGAACTTCGGCGCCCAGCTCAACGAGTGTTTCAATCAACACGGCGGTTTGAACCGTCATATGCAGGCAGCCCGCAATACGTGCTCCTTTTAGTGGTTTCTCTTTGCCAAACTCTTCACGAGTTGCGATGAGGCCGGGCATTTCCGACTCAGCAATTTTAATCTCCTGGCGGCCGTATCGAGCCTGAGTTATATCTTTGACTTTGTAGGGTAGTTTTTCTACTTCTTTTTCCATTTCTAAAAAATCGTTCTAATTATTCGGTTTCAATTCGGTTAACAATGGGGAGCCCCAATAGGTTCATCCCTAAAAATATTCCTGAATCTTTGCTTTTGTTGAGTTGTAATCTCCTTCGCTTCCTCGCGATCCCATTTCGATCTCTTTCAGGTTACCGTCGGGATCAACATAAACTTTAAACGGAATTCCCTGTCCGCCAAGCTCATTAAATACGCCGTACTCATCATACAGCCAGGTAAAATCGTAGCCGTGCTCTTCGGCAAATGCTTTCGCATCCTCCGGTGATTCAGTCAATCCAACGGTTACGGCCAGCATTTCAAATTCATCCGGATACTCTCCGCGAAGATCTTCCATTGCCGGAAACACCTGCAGGCACGGTCCACACCATGACTCCCAGAAATCGATCAGCACAAGTTTGCCTGTAAACTCATCAAGGGATACATCATTACCATCAAGATCTGTAAAAACCGCGTTCTGTATAACTTCGGCATGCTCATCAGATCCGGAAGTAGAATCTCCGGTTGCAGCGGTCTCTGTTTCCTGCTCTCCACAGCCAATCAACGCTATAGAAATAATCAGTGCGGGGATAAAAATTCGTTTAAAATCCATAAGTAAAAATTATTTGAGTTAGACCCATTAAGATAGTGTTTTTTCGTGAAAAATGTGAGTCTCACTCCATCAACGAAAGCCGTGTACGGTGTGGTATATCATAGCCCCCTCTTGTTGTTCTTCCCCGCCAGTGGGGGAGAAAAGTGAGTAGGATTAATCATAAAAGCCCCTCTCTGTCACGCTGCATTTGGCGTGATGGGGAGGGGTTTGGAGTGGGGCAAAACCGCAGTGGCGCAATGGCGCTGAGTGTTATAGTACAACGGGCAGCTTGCCCGTTGATCTGGTTAAAATTCCGAATAAGCGATCTAATTCAGTTCCCGGTCAGGCTGACTGGGGTACTGTTCAGCAGTATTTTGCCTTTTCAGAGGGCATACTTTGAATCAGCTA
>SKWF01000238.1 GCA_007129085.1 Balneolaceae bacterium
AGAATGGGAGCTGAGTAAATAGTCACCAGATTTGCAGAACCCGAATTGGTTTACCTATCGCCATAAAAAATCTCTCTTCAAAAAAGCGGTTTAAAACCCACTGAAAAGGGTTTTCTGATCAATTCGTAACAACTCCCTTTCACTTTGGCACAGCAATTGCATCCCATCGAGCGACGAGTACCGTCAACTGAATTATGTTTCATCACTAAACCAACTACCTCTATGTACCAACTAAAAGATTCTGCCCAGAATTTAAAAGCTGCGGCTAGACGCCGGCGGCGGTTACTCATTATTACTCCCATTCTGTTTTTAATTGCCGCTCTGGTTGCACTTCAATATATCGAGCCTAAATACGAATCATCCACAACCATACTAGTGCAAAAGGATGAGACCCTAAACCCTCTTGTAATGTATGAGATGGCTGTATCCATAGCTTCCGAGGATCGGTTGAACTCCTTGAATGAAATTATTTACAGCAGATCTACCATGGAGATTTTAATAGACAGCCTTAAGCTGGACGAAAAAATCAGAAGTGAAGCTGAAAGGCAGCAATTGATAGAAAGCACCCAAAACAGTATCACAACGAGATCAAGAGGATCCGATTCGTTTGAAATCAGATTTATAAATACTGATCCACAACGGGCCAAGCTTGGCGCAGAGCTTCTTACCAACCACTTTATAAATTCCAGAATCCGGCTTGAGACCCGCCGCCATGAAGAGACAGTTAATTTTTTCAGCACCAAGCTGGAAGAGATCGAATCCATCGTTAACCAGCAGAGAAATCAAACCATGGCCGCAACATCCGACATAATGCGAGAGATGCCCAGTAGTACTGTGGCGCTGCAGGATCGATTACGAGCTATTGAAGAACAACTTGATGCTATAGAGTGGAGTCTCATCCAGGAGGAAGAAAAGCTAGCCACGTTGGAGCAGTTCCAAAATGCCGAAGAACTAAATGTGGGAATACGCCACCTGTTTCGCCTTCCCCTTTCCGATACTCAGTTTGGGGATGAACTATCAACACTTTTAAACGAATATGAAACTCTCCGTCAACAGTTCACCGACAGTTTTCCGAGGGTGCGAACACTGGCGCTGCAAATACAAGATGTTGCCAACCGAATTCCCCCAACTCTTGAGTCGAACATTCAGCGCCTTACAACACAAAAAAATGATTTAAGTCAACAAAGACAGCGGGTAGTCAACGAAATGCAGCAATACTTTGTCGCATCGCAGAGAGCCAGCTCGCAACAATCCGATTTTAGCATATACGAAGGGTTACAGGCCGATATGAAAGTAAAACTGGAGCAGGCAAAAATGACAAGAGATATCGGTCAACGAGCCGCAGACCAATTCATCGTCCTTGATGCAGCACACACACCGGAAAAACCGGCCAGCCCAAATAAAAGGCTCATTATTGGCATAGCCTTATTTGTGGGCCTGATAATGGGAGTTGCCTTAAGCGCATTTGCCGAGGTCATGGACACCACACTTCGTTACGATACCGACGTCCCCTATCAAAAACCTGTCATCGCTTATTTAACTTAACAAATAAGGTTCCGACACCATGAAGAATCAGAATATTTTCAGCAGTAAAAATCAAAAACAGTTGAACTTGAGAGAGGATAGTATAACCGTTAAAGACACAGAATTGCTTCCTGTAAAGATTTCCAAGAGGTCCCAGACCGATGTTGATAAAAAAGTTATCGACCCGAAATATTACAACAGCTTCAATTTCTCAAAACTATCATCAGTTTTCACCAATACTAAAATGACTATTGGCATTACAAGTGCCAATCAACAAGACGGTAAAACGTTGGTAGCATCAAATATGGCGGTCTCTTTAGCCCGTGGCTACAATCAAAAAACTCTTTTGGTTGATATGAACTTTACGCGGCCAAAGCTACACAAAATTTTTAGTACAGATCTGTCTCCCGGCATAGCAGAAGCTATCTATTTCCAAAAAGTGAGGGTTCTGCCCACCTCCATAGATAATTTATACCTGATGACGGCCGGAAACTGCAAACAACTACCACCCAGAATTAGCGACACCCTTGTTTTGCGCCAAATTTTATTTGCCCTTAAAAATAAGTTCGATTTCGTAATTATTGATATGAGCTCCATCCTGCCGGTGCGTGATTTCCCAATTCATTTTATAAACGAAATTGATGGGCTTATAAGCGTTATCGACGCCCAAAAAACTAAAAAAGGAGAGTTCAACAAAATATTCAAACACCTCGATGAGGATCAATTTATCGGGTATGTGTTCAACCGGGTAGGTGAAGATACATGAAAATTCTTTTCGGCATCATATTCTTCCATTTTCTCGTCTTAATCAGAGCAAAAATTACCACAAAGGATGGGGTCCCCATTATATCCATATCCATGTTAACACTACTTCTGGTTGGTTACGTAGTTTTCATGATGTTTACTATGCCTCTGCCCGAATATTAATCACGGAAAAATGAATACTTCCAACTATTCGGCTTCAAATTGGTTATACCAAAAGCTACTGCTTTCTCCCCTGGGGTTAGACCGCGAAAACTCTTTCGTACTATGGATGCTGCTTCTCTTTGCATCCATTATGAGTGGCGGGCTCTATATCTCGGGCGGAAATGTCCCCCTCGTTGTGGGGATCATCTATTTTACGTTCGTACTTTTCCTGAGCATGCTTCGGATTGATTACAGCCTTTACCTGTTCATGTTCACGGTTTTCATTTTCGATCAATTTCCGGTGCCCGGTTTCCCCTCTTTCACACATGAGGTTCGTTTTTTCAACAACCTAAAAGAGATCACCTATGTACCCTTTTTCGAAGCGGGGGTTATTAGCCCTTTCGAAATCCATATACTGTTTATAACCGTTGCTCTTTTGTTACATGTGGCTATTCAAAGAAATTTCGAATATAAGCCGATTGCCGTCTGGGGAGCTTTTTTAATCTTCTTTGGCAGCTTACTGTTTTCGTTTTTAAACGGACTCCGGGGCGGCGGCGATTTTCTGGTTGCATTGTGGGAAGTTCGTGCCCTTTTCTACCTCTGCCTGATGTACGTAATTGTGCCTCAAATTGTAGACACAAAAGAGCAGATAACCATTCTCTTCTGGATTTTTATCGTAGGGGTCATTTTTAAAGCCTTTCAGGGTATCGAGCGGTTTGTCAGCCTCGGATTTACTACCGGTGGTTACGATGTGCTTACCAATCACGAGGATCCCCTCTTTATGGTTACCATATTTATTTTTCTTCTCGGCCTGATGGTCTATAACACCGGAGAAAAGCAAAAAAAGTGGCTATTTACGTTTTTACTACCGCTTGCGCTGGGATTTTACGTAGCCCAACGCCGGGCTACGTACGCCTCATTTATTGTGGCTATCACCGCATTTATTATACTTCTACCCACTATCAAACAGATGAAATTCTTAAAATATTTCATCCCCGCCCTGTTTGTCTTAAGCCTCTATGGAGCTGCATTCTGGAACGACTACGGAACTCTCGGCCGGCCGGTGCAGATGATTAAATCGGGGCTTGTAGAACCGGATAAGGAGACGAATTTCCGAGATTATTCCTCGAATCTTTACAGAGACTTCGAAAACTATAACCTCGCCCAAACCGTGGTGAACAACCCCATTTTCGGTACCGGGTTTGGCAAAAGATATGATCAACCCTTACCGCTGATTGAAATTCGTTTTTCACTGCGCGATTACATTCCCCACAATCAAATCTACTGGGTACTGGTAAAAATGGGAGCCGTCGGATTTTTTGCCTTTTGGCTCTTCTTCAACTGCTTTGCGGCAAAAGGCACGCAAGTATTTATGCGGCTTAAAGATCCTTTTTTAAAAGCTGTAACGCTGGTAATTATCATCGCGACAATTAACCAGATGGTGGTCTCCTTTTATGATCTCCAGCTCACCTATTACCGAAACATGATTTACCTCGGCTGCTTGATGGGGCTACTGCCCGTAATCAGCAAATTACAATCAGAAGAAGATCCTGAAGCTGACGATAATGAGGGGTCCAACGATGGCTGAAAAGACCACAAATAGCGAAATAGGTAAATCTATCGCGCAAAATGTGTCGGTAATGATGGGGGCACAAATCGTTACCTGGGGGTCGAGCTTTCTGCTTCTCTACTTTCTGCCTCGATATCTTGGTAGCGAAGATTTTGGCCGCTTATACCTCGCTCTATCTATAAAAATGATGCTCGGGCTGCTTATTGATTTTGGCGGTAATTATTTGATCCCCAAAGAGGTGGCCCGATCACAAGCCAAGGGAGCAAAAATTTTAAGCAGCTACATCATGCTGCGAATTTTTATGTGGATACTCTCCATTGGTATTATTCTACTTCTGTCGGACTTGCTGGGATACTCCGAGCACGTTCATCTGCTAATTATAATACTCGCCGTTGCAAAGCTTTGGGAAGGGGGAACTACCGCACTGAGCGCCTTTTTCGAAGGGATTGAAAAAATGGAGTATCCATCAATCGGGAAGATTGTAGAGAGAGTTTTTGTGGCATTTGTTGCCGTTGGCGCCCTTCTTCTTGGAGCCGACTCTATTGGCGTTGCCATTGTGATGACTGTTGGAGCACTTTTAAACTTAATTGTCATCTACTGGTTTTCAAGAGGTGTTGTTCGGCTTCGATACACTTTCGACACCAAAATATTTTCCCTCTTCCACTCCGGAATGCCCTTCTTTCTGTTTTCTCTCTTTTCGGTCATTTATTATCGGATTGATGCCATGATGCTCGCCTCCTTAACCACCGATCAGGTAACCGGTTGGTACGGCGGCGCATTTCGCTTTTTTGATATTATCATGGTGCTGCCACTCCTTTACAAAACGGCCATTTTCCCCGTTTTCTCAAAACTGTGGGATAACGAAGATGGAGTTTTGGAAAATACAGTCAGCCATAGCCTGCGGTTAATGATTATTCTTGGTATCCCAACGGCTACCGTAATTTTTCTTTTTGCCGAACCGATCATCCACTTTTTTATGGGGCTCGGTGAATTTGGCCCCTCTGTACTGGTGCTTCAGATTTTCGCACTCAGTATTCCAATCATTTATGTCGATATCATTCTGGGAAGTGCACTTATGGGGGCCGCAAACAGACAACGAGCCTGGGCCATTACCGGCCTGTTTGCCATTTTCATCAACGTGGGGATAAACTACGTGCTTATTCCATATACCCAAACCACCTATGGAAATGGAGGGCTTGGTGCGGCGGTGGCTACACTAATTACAGAGATTTTTGTAATGGGATCTGCCTTTATCCTGCTACCCAAAAGCTATCTGCAAAATTTTAAGAGCAGCTACATTTTCAAGCCGGCAGCAGCAACACTAATTACCGCTATCCCCGTCATTGTACTTCTGTTTTATTCATCCCTGTACTGGATGCTGACCTTAATTATTTCGGGCGTTATTTACATATCTGCCCTGTTTCTACTAAAAACATTCGATAATAAAGAGCTGGAGCTAATCAAGGTTTTTATTTCCGCCAGCCAAAAAAAACTATCACTATTCACTAAATAACAGAGAGCCATGAAAATCTTATACCTTTTACCTTATAGCCCGGCCAAACCCACGTTTGGAGGATCACTGCGTATTTATCATATCCTCGATCATCTGTGCCAACACCACGATGTTACTGTCGCGGGATTCAGCACTCCGGAGGAGGAAAAATTGTTGATTGATCGATTTCCGGTATTGGTCCGAAAAACCTACCTGGTAAATCCGCCCGGAAAAACCAGATCTAGATTTTTGACACAACTCAGATCGCTTTTCAGCTCCCACAGCTTCTGGTATTTAAGCACACGATCAAAAGAGCTGCAAAAAGTCATTGATCAAATTCTAAGTAAACAAGAGTTCGATATCATCCAGAGTGAATTTCCGGCCCTTGCCATGTACCGATTCAACAGCAAAGCTGTAAAAATTATCGACGCCCACAACGTAGAATACGACAACTTTAAGCGAATGGCGAAGGTAGGAAACCCGCTGAAAAAGCTTTTTTATCACTTAGAATCGTACAAATTTTACCGGGAAGAGACCAGAGTTTGCCGGAAACAAGACGGACTCTTGGTTACCAGCGAAAGAGACATATCTGTTTTTGATAAATCAGTCCCGGGCGTGCCCAAATTTCTGATTCCCAACGGAGTAGATGCCAACTACTTTTACCCCAAAAAAGTCAAATCAAAACCGCACTCTCTCGTATTTGTTGGGATGATGAAATATGTGCCAAACTACGATGGCATCAACTTTTTCCTGGATGAGATATTTCCAAAAATACTCACCGTCTACCCTGATGCCACCATTACAATAATTGGGAAAAAGCCTCCAAAATCGATCAAAAAAAGGGCGAACCGAAATATTATAGTCACCGGTTTTGTGGAAGACACCCGGCCCTATATCCAGGAATCATCCGTATATGTTGTGCCGCTACGAATGGGTGGCGGAACACGGTTGAAAGTGATAGAGGCGCTGGCGATGAAAATACCACTTGTCAGCACATCCATTGGGTGCGAAGGGATTGATATTACTCACGGCGAGTCAGCCCTGATAGCCGACGATTCTCAAGAGTTTGCCAATGCCGTTATGAAACTATTTATAGACAAAGAGCTCTGTGATAGTTTAACCGAAAATGGGTATAAAATTGTCATCGACAAATACCGGTGGAAGAGTATCGGCCGGCACCTGGATGAAGCTTATGAAAAGCTAACCGGGTTGAAGATAGATACCAACAGTAAGAATATGGAGAGGTGGAGTTACGATACCAACGGAATCTACCAACACTAAATACATAAATCAGAAGAGAGAAAATTATGGAGAATCTAATCGATAAGATGACCGACAACATTAAACCGGTGGTAGTTGATACCAAAGATGCCCGGAAACAACTCACCGTCACCATTAATGAAAACATTAACATTCTCGATGAAATTTATGATGAGTGGTCTGATTTGGCCCGGCGATCTAACCAACCGATCTGCATGAGTCCCGACTGGATAAAATCGTGGTGGAAACATTTAGGTATCCACAAACATCGCCAACCATTTATTGTTACGGTATATGATGAAGATAATCTCGTTGCCGTTTTGCCCTTTTATCGTGGCACTACAAGTTTGGCCGGGCGTGTTATAGAACAACGTTTACAGCTTTTGGGTAGCGGAGGAAACCCCAATGAACAGCTTGGTTTTACAGATGATTACGGCATCAGCGATTTTCTCGACTTTATTGTAGATCCCGATTATTACGAGCAGATTGCCAATCTATTTATCAAACTTTCTAAATCTGCCGGGCTCAAAAATCATCGAATTATTTTTCACCAGGTGAATGATGAAAGCTTCATCAAAAAACACCTTTATCCCAAACTTTTAAAAACAGAGTTCCAGGTTCAGGCAGAACATATCGACTCCTGCCCATATATAGATTTAACGGAGATCAACACCCTTAAGGAGTTCATCAAACAGTCAAAATCCAATGCACGGAGACGATTTCGGCAATCATTAAAAGCGCAAAATTCCGACAGCGAATACATTGTAGAGGATTTAACCACACCTGATGATATTCCGGAAATGGTATCAACCCTAATTACACTCCATCAACAGCGCTGGAATGAAATTGGGTTCCCAGGGGCGTTTTATGATGAACGTTTTAAAGGCTTTTTTAGCGAGATTGTTTATAACGCCTACCTAAATAATCGTCTATGGTTTAAACAGGCCAGAGACAGCAGCGGAATATGTGCCAGCAGAATGTTGCTCTGTTATAATGGGCGCTATTTCGACTACATGACCGGTTTTAGCAACAATAGCCCCTCAGCAAAATATCGGCCCGGTATTGGTTTACTGCTGAATGCAATTGAAGATTCCATCGAGAACTCTGCCAAACGGGTTGAACTTTTACGTGGCGATGAGGGGTATAAAAGTGACTTCACAAAAAAACAGACTAAGAATTGGAAAATAACCATACCTCCACAAGATAATGGTCGTGCAGATAATGTAATGCCTGCTTTTTTAATCCACTCCTGTTCAAAGCTGTATAAAAACATTATGTGCGAAATCACTTTGATGAAGATCCAGTATCGGCAAAATGGATTTCTAAAAATGATGGGTGGATATCTACAATTCCGTACCCAATCAATTAAACAGAAGCTTCTTAGCCGATAAGCCGGGTATTACCAACCACGTAAAATTATTACACAGACAATGAAATTGAGAAAAAATTGTACAGCCTTTATTTAGGTATTTAAACCGAAATTTTCTGCAAACCACACACAGAGCATCTATTTACTGCCTATAGGGAAACTGTAGTTAATCCGGCTACAGTGGCATGTTTGTTGCTAATACTGTACTTGCAGTACATAAAGAAAAAAGATTTCGAGTATCCAATAAGTGATTTAAATCATGAGAGAATATTGTGAATGATCAAAAAACATTACCCGCCAACATAAAAGTACTCATGTACCACCGAGTGCTAAAGAAAGAACCCATAAAGGAGAGTCGATGGCATTATGTAACAGTTTCAGCGTTCAAAAAGCAGCTGGCGATGATTGAAAGATTTGGGTACACACCAATCACCTTTTATGATTACCAACTTTACCTGGAAGATAAATTAACGCTTCCCGCCAAGCCCATTATTATCACCTTTGATGACGGGTATGTGGATACATATAAAAACGCCCTACCCATTTTAAAAGAGATGGATATGAAGGCGGTAATATTTGTGATGGGTAACCGGGAACTAAAACGAGCCCGCTGGGATGAGGTTTGCAAGGAGGATGAGTGTCCGCTAATGTCTGACGATCAAGTTCGGTCAGCATATGCTATGGGGATCGAAATAGGATCTCATTCGATGAATCATAAGAAACTCTCCACTCTTCAGCTCCACGAAGCAGAGCAGAGCATCAGAGATTCAAAAGCTATTCTTGAATCTATCTTGGAGCAACCTGTCTACACTTTTTCTTACCCATATGGCGATAAAAACAGAACGATAGAAAAGCTTGTGGAAAAGGCAGGCTATAAGTTTGCCTGCGGGGTTTATACAGGACCCCCAAAATTTGGTGAAACCACTTACGATTTCAGGCGGCTGGCGGTTAATCAACATTCACATCGGCTGAATTTTTTGCTGAAAATCATCGCCCCTTACGAGTACCTCGAGTCGTACTACCATCAATTTAAGAATGGAATTCAGCCAGCGGAATCCCCGTCAGAATTTATTGAAAGAGATGTGGTTTTAGATGGATCTAATGATCGAGTCCCATCAAAAAAGAGTGAAAACCACCATACATCATCAACCATTTTGTAAACCTTATTTATGAAAACACTATACCTAATATCAAAAGGGTTAGACAAACTTTCCGAAAACGAAATGCGGGATCTTGAACGAGAGAATAAAATACCGAGGCACTCCCTCTTGGAAGATTATATTTCTGCCGACCTGCTGGATGAAAGATACCTGGTAAACAAAACTCCAACGATCCGCAGGCAGCTATATAAGCTGTTGCCGGTATATGTTGCGCAACTAATTGAAGCGCTATTCATTTTACACCGGTACGATATCATTTTATCGCACACGGAAAAAGCAGGGCTGCCACTCGCCTTGACGATGAAAATATTCGGCATCAATAAACCACACGTTATCATCATATCTCGAATAACATCGGTAAATGAGAACAAATCCCGCCAAAAAATCTGGTTCTTAAAAAAGACGAAAGACTCTATTAGCAAAATCATTATCTGGTCGTCGATGCAGCGCAAAATTGCTATCGAAAAGCTTGGCGTACCTGCCGATAAAATAATTTTAGTTAAACGGGGAACCGATCAAAAATTTTGGAGGCCACAGCCACAATCTGCCAAACCCGATATGATCTGCGCGGCTGGAATGGAGGCGCGGGATTATCCAACGCTGATTGAGGCTCTTCGTCCGCTGAATATCCGTTGCCATATTGCCGTGGGGGCTTCGAGAGGTGAAATGTTCGACACCGTAAAAAAACTGTACGACATAAAAGATTTACCAAAATCGATTACCGTGGGGCGCAAATCGCTGACTGAACTCAGAGATCTTTATACCCAAAGTCAATTTGTAGTAGTTCCCATAATGCAATCGGATTCAGATAACGGACTCACCACCATTTTGGAAGCAATGGCAATGGGAAAGCCCGTAATCTGCAGCCGAACAGAGGGACAGATTGATGTTATTCAGGATGGAGTTACCGGTATTTTTGTGCCGCTGAATGACCCAATAAAAATGAGAGAAGCAATTTCAGAGCTCTGGAATGACCCTGAGAGGTGTGAAAAGATGGGCATTGAAGCCCGCAAATATATAGAGGAAAACCATAGCCTCGAACAGTTTGCAGGTCACATCAAAAAAGAGATTGTGGATGTGGTAAGTACATCAAATATCAGAGAATCGTATTCCGGAAAAGAAGTAAACGTTGAGATATAACATAACTACAAGAAAGAGACTTAAAGATTAAAGAATGGCAAAGGGAGAAACCATGAAAACACTATTTATCGTATCAAAAGGAATCGGCAAAAAGCCTGATGAAGTTATACGTCAACTCGAAGCTGAAGACAAGGAGCCACGCCTCTCTCTTATGGAAAAAGAACTTAATACTACCATACTGGATGAGAGATACCTAGAAACCATCCCCAATAGTAGAAAACTGGCTTACAGCTTGCTCCCAATAGATTTGGTACTGTTTCTTGAGGCATGGGTAATCCACAAGCAATTTGATGTGGTTATATCTTATTACGAGCGTGTTGGCTTCCCTTTCGCACTGCTTCAGAAGTTTAGGGGGTCAAACACTCCGCACATAGTGTTAACCACCTGGTTTAGCTCATCGGAGAAGGCTTGGTTTCTTCAAAACATTCATGACCATCTTGCACAAATTATTACCTGGTCGTCTAATCAGTATGAGTTTGCAATAGAGCAGCTGCAAATTCCCCGCGAAAATATAAAGTTGATTAAAAGGGGCACTGACCAAAAATTTTGGCGGCCAATAAGTGCCGAAACCGATAGAATTTGTTCGGTTGGAATGGAAATGCGCGACTATGCCACTCTAATTGATGCACTGAAAACTCTGAATATTTCATGCCATATCGCTACCGGAACATCAAGAGGGCAACTTTTTGATACCGTAAAAACGCTTTATGAGATAGACTGTATCCCCGGGCATGTGACGGTGGGATCGAAATCCACAACAAAACTTAGAGAGCTATACGCAAAATCCAGATTTGTAGTTGTGCCCCTGCTGCCAACAGATACTGATAACGGAATCACCACTATACTGGAAGCAATGGCAATGGGGAAACCCGTTATTTGCAGCCGAACAGAGGGACAAATTGATGTTATTCAGGATGGTGTTACAGGCATCTTTGTGCCGCCAAATGACCCAATAGCAATGAGAAAAGCCATTTTAGAGCTTTGGAATGACCCTGAAAAATGCCTTCAAATGGGCATTGAAGCGCGCAAATACATTGAGGAAAACCATACCCTTGAGAAATTTGTGGATGACATCAAAAAAGAGATTGAATTAATAATACAAGGAGCTCCACCGAAACCTCAATATGTGCCGAAAAAGCTACGTGTGGAGTCCAATTAAGACCATGAGTAACAAAACAAAAACGTCTATAGTAATTTTAAAATCCTAAATCATGAATCGAGCTGTTTACTTTATCGGTTTCCCTATAGTGCTTTACTGCCTGGTATTTATCACCGGCTGCATCCAAAACTCCCCCGAGAGCTTTATCTCTGTAAATCTTGTGGGGTACGACTCCTATAGCTCAAAACAAGCTTTCTTGGTAAATGCCGAGGCCGAGAGGTTTGAGGTCATACGTGTTGAAGATGAAAATGTAGCCTACTCGGGACCGCTTCAAACGACAATCGAACTAGATTCCGCCACCGGCGATCAACTTACAATTATCGATTTTTCCGACTTTACCATTCCCGGCGAGTATAAAATCAAAACTGCAGGAACTCCCCCGGTTATATCGCACACATTCAGTATTAAAAAGAACCCCTACGATGAAGCACTCCAAACCATATTAAAAAGTTACTACTACCACCGATGTGGCACACAGGTTAGAGGCGATCAAGAATGGGAGTATGAGACTTGCCACCTGGCAGACGCCCCGTTTTTTGATAACTCACAACAATTTAAAGAGGTAACCGGTGGCTGGCACGATGCCGGCGATTACAACAAGTTTTCAGGTAATACCGCCCTTAGCGCCGGTCTTTTGCTTTATGCCTACGAGCACAACCCATCAATTTTTGGTGATAACCAACTGCAAATTCCCGAGTCCGGCAATGGCACTCCCGACATTTTAGATGAGATCTCCTGGGCAATGAAATGGCTGCTGAAAATGCAGCGAAGTGATGGCGCAGTCTATCACAAAGTTTCCCAGAAAAGGTGGATTGGGGAGTACCTTCCAAATACCGATCCATCTATTCGCTATATCTTCGGAATCAGTACGGCGGCAACAGCATCATTTACAGCATCATCAGCCCTCGGTTCACGAATTTTGGCTGATTTTAACCCTGAACTGGCCCAACGACTTTCCGGTGCTGCTAAAAACGCCTGGGAGTTTCTGGATCGAAACCCTCAAAACTATCCCGTTAACGGGTTTAAAAATCCCGAGGGTGTAACCGGTGGAGAGTATGGGGATCCATCTGACCTGGATGAACGACTCTGGGCTGCAATTGAACTATACAAGCTTACATCCGATGAGCGATATCTAAACTATTTCACCCGGCACTATATCGAATTAGACCTCTACAATATCCCCCCGATAAGCTGGCGAGATGCAAATAGCCTGGCACTCAACGCTTTTTTATCCGCCGATATACCCGACCGATTTTTAGGCGATCGAAACCGTATTGAAACTGCCGTTATCCGGCATGCCGACCATATTCTGGATATTCAAAACTTAAATAGATACAAAAATCTGTTACACGACTCCCAATATTATTGGGGCTCAAACAGCGTGGGGCTCGCATACGCTTTCGACCTGATTCAGGCATACAACATTACCGGAAATTTTAATTACAAAAACAGCGCTCTCGACCAGCTGCACTATGTGTTTGGCCGTAACCCGTTCAACCTGTCGCAGGTTACCGGGGTTGGTACAGCGGCTGTAAAACATCCGTACCATCAACTTTCCGAAGTCGGTTCATTTTCAAAACCCGTACCCGGAATGCTTGTTGGCGGCCCCAACAGTCATCTATTGTTAAACGATAAAATTATATCCGACTATCCGGGCAAAAGCTACGAAGACAAGTTTAAAAACTACCTGGTTAACGAGCCGGCCATAAATTTTACAGCCATTTTGGCCTACGTTACATCAGTGTTTTCAGCCTCTGAAGCTCCAATAAGCAAACAAACATAAAATTAGTGATAATCCCACCTTCATGACATTTCTAGAAATTATATTCATCACCCTTTTAATTGTTATAGCACCTCTATTGCTATACCAGTTTTTATTAAGCCTCTTGGCACTCAATGCTAAAATCCTAACCACATTTGGCACGGAAAAAAACCGGCGATTTGCCATTATTATACCGGCTCATAACGAGGAGAAAATAATCTCCAAAACCATTTACAGTCTCTCGGCTTTAATCTACCCAAAGAAGCTGTACGATGTTTTTGTCATTGCCGATAATTGCAATGACAATACCGCTGATATTGCGCGATCTCTTGGCGTAACCGTACTGGAGCGTTTTCATAGAACCCGAAAAGGAAAAGGATACGCGCTTCGCTGGGCTTTTAACAGGCTCTTAAACACCGATGAAACCTATGATGCCCTTCTGGTAGTAGATGCTGATAGCCTCATTTCAGGAAATTATCTTGAGGTGATGAACTACTATCTGGAGAAAGGAAGCGATGTAATTCAGAGTAACGACCAAGTACTTCCCGAACCGGGCAACTGGAGTGTAGAAGCCACACAAATCGGCTTTTTGCTCTACAACTACGTAAAACCACTAGGGCGGAAAGTCCTTAATTTCAATATGGGTCTGCGAGGAAACGGCATGTGTTTCCGGACTGAAGTTTTAAAAAAAATTCCATGGAAAGCATGGTCTTTAACCGAAGATGTAGAATATGGAATGATCTTAATGCTCAACGGCATAAAAATTGATTTTGCGCCGGAAGCATCGGTACTGGCCCAAATGCCCATTGAGGCTTCAAACGCAGAATCGCAACGGGCGAGGTGGGAAATGGGCAGGTATCAAATCATAAAAAATTACGCGCCAAAATTTTTGATGGAGTCACTTAAAAAACGCTCTGCCACCTATTTAGATGTCTTCTTAGATCTTATCACCCCGCCCTTTGTAAATGTTATGCTGGTAATTTCGTTGATCTTAACAGCCGCTGTAACCTTCTGGGCAGTAGGCGTTCTTTCAATTCTATACCCAATAATTTGGGCACTTTTACTGGCCGTTGGACTACTCTACTTGTTCATAGGTCTCTATGTGGCCGGAGCCAATAAAGAGCTCTATAAATCGCTGCTGCGTATTCCCTCATACATTTTTTGGAAAGTGAAACTGTATGGCAAAACAATCAAGAAAGGGAAAGAAGTACATTGGGTAAAAACAGAAAGAGATAACCAATAACTGTTATCTCTTACTTACGCTATAAAGTTTCGGGTTGATGAACTCCCCAATTTCAGATAAGCCACAAATCTCCTTCAAACCGTGTCAAAAACACTCTGCCTGATTGCATCTCACACTTCAAATCATCCCTCGAACTATGGATTAACGTCCACATTCGTCCGGGCATACAGAAGGCTTTTGTAGAAAATGAAGATCCCACTTGGCTCGGCATCAATCGGCCAGAAAGTTCTACTCCTCCCATTGTATAAGCATGCCAAGTAAGCGTATTAAACAAATCCTCCTCTCTGCCGGGGATTGCAACTGCCTGAATCACCTCGCAAACATCACCTTTTTTTGAATAGTAGATGAACCACCCGAGGATATTTTTTTCATCATCCATTATTGCAATTTTATGCAGCAGTCCATTCCGTTTTTCGTCTTCTAACAGGGTAAACTTTTGCTCAATCTTTAACTGATCATACCGGGGAAAAACTGAATATCTGGACCGCACGCTGTCGAGCCCCTGTAGCAGAAGTTTTGGATGGAGGGGAACCAGGGTTAAACTTGGCTTAGATCTGTGAAAAATCGGAACTCTAAGTGTTCCTGCTGCAGCATCTGTTGCCCTGCCCGATAGATGAAGTATATTTTGTAGCGGAGTTGCTACTTTTTTTAAAACCGGACGCAGCAGAAACGACGTTGGGCGCAGCGGCACCTTATAATAGATGCTCTCCCCAACCACTGCTTCTCCACCCATACGGTCCCATAACTTCCGGGTAACGTCTATGGATCCATCAGCAAAAGAAAAATCTTGCGGACCTGACATAAATTTCTGGAGAAGCTTCAACGGAACAAGCCGGGCACGAGCTTTTTTGTCTGCCATCAAATGATAGCAGTTAGCTACCAATATTTTTTCTTCATTATAAAGAAATGTTGTGGTGGCCACTCCCAAAAAGCCATCTATTACTCCATCGGCATTTCGGCTTACAAGTGGCAGAATTGCAGGTACATTATACCTCTCCTGATCATATAATTTCTCTATTGTTTGCGTAAGATAATCTATGGAGAGGTCACCACTGACAGAGAAAGTTTTGCGAGAGAGCTTAGCAACTCCTTTTATATCCGAGTACGATAAGGGGCGAATTTCACCCTTGGTTGCTGTTTTCAAAGCACTCGGTTTCCCTATTGCATATGGCACTTTTTGACCCGGTTTTTTACCGTCAAACATTTCAAGCATATTTCTTCTCTCCAGGTATTTCTTCGATGCGCTCAACCATTTTGCATATCGTTTTTATCGACCTGTAATCTTCAATATCCAGCTCTTCGGGAGCTATGGTGATGTTAAATCCCTCTTCCATCTCCATCATTAATTGTATGAGTGCCATCGAATCTAACAAGCCCGTTTCTATAAGGTCATGGTCTTCGGAAATGCGATCGATTGTAAGTGATTTGCACACGATTGAAGTAACTTTTTCTCGATTTTTCATAGTACGTACGCATAAATTTTAAATTGTTATAACAAAGGGCTGTCTCTTGATAGTGATTTAATTACGTCTCAAACTTTTCAGACAATTTTTTTCGGTCAATTTTCCCATTTCCATTTCGGGGGAGTTTATCGTACTGTTGCCAAAATTGCGGCATCATATAGGTGGGAATTTTGTCCATCAATTTCTTTTTAATATCAGGGGCCAAATCACCATTTCGTACAGCTGCCCCCACATATGCACAACCGATGGCTGTTCCCTCAAAACCATTTTTACGAACCGGAACAACGGCGTACTCTCTTAATACTTCGTTTTGGCCGAGTGCTGCTTCTATTTCTCCAAGCTCAATTCTGTGTCCTCTGCTTTTAATTTGATAATCGGAGCGGCCGTGAAAATAGATCAGCCCTTCGGTATCAAATGATGCCAGATCCCCGGTTTTATATATTCGCTGTTGTTCTCCGGCCGAATTCTTAAACCAAATAAATGCCGCGTCAGTTTTTACGGCATCTCGCCAATACCCGGGGCTCAACCCATCACCCGTGATGTATAGGTCCCCTTTTACTCCTGCGGATCGTATTGGCTGTAACTCATCATTCAAAATCAAAAGGTCTTCACCACCACAAGGCTCTCCAATCGGAATTTGTGTGGTTTCGTTGGGAATCTCTTTTACGGTATAATAGCTGCTTGCAATTGTTGCCTCCGTTGGCCCATATAGATTGGTAAACTCCACGTTCGGCAGGTTCTCCATCCAATACTTTAAAGCCGGAAGCGGAAAAACTTCACCACACCAAATCAGCCGTTTTAAACTTGGGAAACCGCCTTCTGGAATAGCTTTGAATTTTGCCAGATAGCTTAATGCCGATGGTACAGAAAACCATTGGTTTAGTTTATTATTTAGTATAAACTCAGTCAGCTTTTTGGGGTTTACACTGATTTCGGAAGGGACCAAATACAGGCGAGAGCCGGAGGCAAAAGCTCCGTACATATCATAAGTAGATAAATCAAAATGAAACGGGGAGTGACACGAAGTCCGTTCGCCTGCCCGCATATTGAAATATTGCACCGCCCAATTAACAAACGTCTCCACGTTTTTATGGGTAATCACAACTCCTTTTGGATCCCCCGTGGAGCCGGAAGTAAACAGTATATGGGCAGGCGTGTTTTCATCCCGAACCACTTGGTGGGGAATATTCAACTGATCCTTAATATCCTCGTAACTGAACAGCGGCGGGGTGTCATCCGCATAAGCCATTGGCTCTTCAGACCACCAAACCCATGGAATAAAGCTCAAATCTTGTGCCACATAAATTAAATCCTGGAAACTATGTGTGGTAATATCATCTACAAATAACATGGCCGGATCTGATGATTTTATAATCTTAACAACCCTCTCAGCCGGGCTTTTATAATCCAGCGGCACATATACACCCCCGGCTTTACTAATTCCCAGCATAGCCATAACAGTTTTGGGGCTCTTCTCCATAAACAACCCAACCCGGTCACCCGGTTTTAGTCCACTTTCAATCAACTGCCCCGCAAGTTGATTACTCTCCTCCTCAAGCACTTCGTAGCTGATGTGCTCATCCCCAAGTGAGATGGCAATGTTTGAACCATACTTCTCTATTTTATCTCTCGACCAATCATATATCATTATAACGTTCCCTCTCTATTTAATTTTTTATGAACACGATCAAATACATTCATCGTGCTCTGTAGTTCTAATTCAGATATGGGTGTATCAACTATGCAGGTTGTACACCCCGCCTTTATATATCCAGACAGCGCCTCAGCTACCTCATTGTACTCTCCTACCAGGTATGGGCAAAAGGTGTGATAATGCTCGAAAGGGCCCAGCCAATATACCGGCTCCTCTTCGCTTATTTCTCCGTCACCATTGTGATTAGACAACTTTTTATGCCATTCCGAGTCGGATGTTTTTTTAGCAAGCTGGTGGGATATCTCCCCAATTCTTGTAGCGGGAAACCGTTCATGGGCATCACTCCACGCTCTATCGTGGGTTGGGCGCGCCAGAATTCCAATCCGGATACCTTTCACATCTCGGCTTAACTCTTCACCATTTTTAATCGGCTCCGGGTATTGAATCAATTTTGCGTTAAGCTTATCCGCCGCATTTTTTGCAGCCTTGGATGACCCAGACAAATAGTAAAGAGGCAAAAGATCAGCGGGCATTTTCGGCTCTAATCTCAGATTTTTCACATTATAAAATTCTCCCTCGTAGGTAACCGGATCGGATGAACTTAACAGTTGCTGAATAATTTCAGTGTATTCCGTCAAGCGATCGTACCGCTTATCATGATCAGTCGCTCCGCCCAAGGCTTTCAGATCATTAATATAACCTCCGGCAACAAGGTTTAGCGAGATGCGACGCCCATGAATCAGGGCGATACTAGATATTTTTTTTGCCACCGTATATGGGTGCATATAAACGGGTTGAAGCGCCACCATCGGCAGCAGTTTTCTGGTATGATTCAAAATTAGCTCGGTGACAATCCAGGGATCAGCCAGGCGGTTATCGCTGTACACAAGTATGCCTTTATATCCATAATTCTCGCTCTCAACGGATATTCTTTTTAATTCTCCGACAAATTGCACTCTGTCGTTCTTAATAGATTCAGGTATTGTGGTAAATAGTTCAACTTCCATAATATGAAGGGCTTTTGATGTTCCTTGGTTAAAACGAGACACCCAACCAAGTACTGTAATCGTTGGTCCAGGCACTGCAGGTTTTTCTTACTTTCTCTCTTCTTCCTGCGTAAACACTAATACAATTGTTGTGCCAAAGCCCGGAATTTCATCACTATTTATTTGTACCCTCCTCAAAGCCGTTATTAATGGTTGTTTTTTATACCCCAAAATTTTGCGAGAACATTTTTACACACCCTCCGGTTAAAAATACTGTGTAAAATATTCACTTATATATGCTGTAAATTATTTATTGGGTACAGTAAATTAGATGTTTCCTTCAGGCGATCAGATCAACTCAAACTTTTGGTACAATGAACATTTTATTAGCAGCAGAAGAATCTGCCGGAGTGCAAACCATTCGATTATTATCAAACAGCAACCACAATGTAAAAGGCGTACTTACCGATACAGGTTCACCATCAAAAGGAACCCCTGTAGCCACGGCTGCAGGAAAACATGGATACTCCATCATGCCGGCCCCGTTGGTAAAAGAACCTTCATTTGCCGAATGGATTAAAGATAACAGCATTGATCTTTTGCTGAACATCCACTCTCTTTTTGTGATCTGCCCTGAAGTGATTGATGCTCTTAGAGTTGGGGCCTTCAATCTTCACCCCGGTCCGTTACCGGAATATGCCGGTCTTAACGCCCCGAACTGGGCCATCTACAACCGTGAGATTCAGCATGGGGTTACTCTTCACCAAATCTCTACCGGCATTGATACGGGTGACATTATTGATGAGAAAAAATTCCGGATCTCAAATATTGATACCGGTCTCTCCGTAAGTATGCGCTGTGTTAAACACGGTATTCCACTGGTAGAAAAATTCCTCCGCAATATTGAAAACAACAAATCAATCACCACAAAAAAACAGGATCTGAACAAGCGTAAATATTATCGGGCTAACCAAGTACCTAACGGTGGGCAGATAAATTGGACCGACACCTCAGACCAAATTGATGCATTCGTTCGTGCCTGTAACTACTCCCCGTTTCAATCTCCCTGGGGATATCCCTTCACAACACGAAATGGGCAGAAAATTTCGATACTTAAAATTGGGCTTACCGATCACACTTGCAGTGCAAAACCCGGCTCTGTTGGCGACCCGATTAATGGTGATACATCCATCGCCACGGCCGATTATTGGGTTACTGTAAAACGGTGCCTGGTTGAAGATATACATGTTGATGCAGACTCTCTGCTCTCCCCCGGTGACCTGCTGAAATAGCTTTTTGCCGAGAAACTGCGGTCTATATTTATCCTGCCGCAATTCATTATTTGAGCTACGCTTTCGCCTATTTTTTTGACCAATTCCGAATTCGGGCACTCTTTTTGCTCTATTAAACTTCAAAAGACTAAATAGACAATTGGGGGAGACACAAAATGACATTACAGAGAACTTTTGCCCGACTACAAAAATATCCGCTGAAAGATTACGTAGCCGGTTTTCTATTTTCTCGAAAATTCGACCGTAAAGGGGTGATTGTCTACTCCGATGGGCGGCCTTATCCAAAAATCATTCATAAAGGTGGAATGCTGGTTGCTGAAAATTGCCAGTTCTATTCAGGTGTGCGGTTAGAGATTGGCGAAAATGCCCGGCTTGAAATCGGCAATGGAACATATCTAAACAGAAACACACTTATCGTATGCGAAAAACGGATAATAATTGGCAAGAACTGCAAAATAGCGTGGGATGTCGTCATTATGGATTCTGACCTGCACCCCATGAACTCAGAACCGATAGTGAATAAACCGGTATTTATTGAGGATGATGTATGGATTGGCTGCCGGGCAATTATTCTAAAAGGAGTTACCATCGGCGAAGGGGCAATTATTGCAGCTGGATCGGTTATTACAAAAAATATACCTCCTTACACTGTTTGGGGTGGTGCACCGGCAAAATTCATCACTCATACAGGGCCCGAAAAACACGCTGAATCTATCCTAAAGCATACAATGTATAAATAACACAATTACCCTATGGTGCGTGTAAAAACGTAACCCATCTTACCGGTATTTACATAGCGGTTTCTTTAAAAAGACCTCTTAAATTGATTAAAGCCACATTCTATCTCGTTGGCATATTAATTGCCTCTCTTTAGTGAAAGAGCGCCCCACATCAGGCAGCTCGATTTTACGATAACTTCAGAGAGGAGACCACTATGCTTGCCATCGAAAAAACTAACGGGTACCAGGTGCTTGGGGTTAATATCTCAGGCTATTCAAAAGATGAGTTTTTCCTTTTGGTTCAGGAGCGTTTAAAGGATAATGATGAAGCTTCACCCCCTGTATTTATCGTTACCGTTAATCCGGAAATTGCCATTCAAACCATTATCGATAATGATTTCAAAGATGTACTAAATACATCAACCATAAACACGGCCGATGGTGTCGGTATCAGCTGGGCAATTAACTTTCTCTATAACAAGCAGATTGATCGGATTACAGGCTCGGATTCTTTAGAAAAAATATGCACCTACTGCTCGCAGTATCAACAACCGGTATTTTTCTATGGAGCAGCACCGGGCGTGGCCCAAGAAGCTGCTGATATTTTAACGCAACGAATTCCAAGCCTATCAGTTGCGGGAGCGTACTCACCAGAGGGACCAAATATTCCATTCGAGGAACTTCCCGACAACGTGCAGGATTCTCTGCGCAGCGCATCTGCCGTATTTGTAGCGCTCGGAGCTCCATCACAAGAGAAATGGATACACGAAAACCTTGGCAAACTTCCCAACTGCAAATTGATTATCGGAATTGGTGGTAGTTTTGATTTTATAACCGGCCATGCCAAACGGGCTCCGGTATTTTTTCGAAAAAGCGGGCTCGAATGGGCGTATAGACTCTACTCAGAGCCACGTCGCTGGAGACGAATGCTGCGGCTTCCACTTTTTGCGATCAATGTTATGCTATTAAAAGCCAGCAACCCTGACGCCCACAAACCTATGCATAATTGATTTATTCGGAGATAAACATGACTAATACTTCATCCAAATACCAAGAATTATGAAAGTACTCATTACCGGTGCAGCAGGATTTATAGGGTACCACCTATCAAAAAAATTAATTGGAGAAGGCTATCAGGTTGTTGGGTTAGACAATTTGAATAACTACTACAGCATCAATTTAAAATATGCACGCCTTAATTTACTGGGCATTGGGAAAAATGGATTCCACTCCCTTGAAGTGATGAATCATAGTACGAAGTACCACAATTTTTCATTTATAAAGCGGGATTTGAGTGATTCATCACAAATGAAATTGTTCTTTGAACGTCATCGGTTTGATGTTGTGATTAACCTGGCAGCACAGGTGGGAGTTCGATATAGTTTAACAAATCCACGCGCCTACACGTCATCAAATGTCGATGGGTTTTTGAACATTTTGGAGGGGTGCAAAAGCCAATCGGTTAAGCATCTTATCTACGCGTCATCAAGTTCTGTTTATGGCCTCAACTCAGCCATGCCGTTCGAAGAATCAGATCGTACCGATGCCCCCGCAAGCCTATACGCCGCAACTAAAAAGTCGAATGAATTGATGGCGCATACGTATGCTCATCTGTATGGAGTCCCATCTACCGGACTTCGTTTTTTCACTGTTTATGGCCCATTGGGCCGGCCAGACATGGCGTACTTCTTGTTTGCTAAAAACATCTGCTCCGGTAAACCTATTAACATATTTAACCATGGCAACATGGCCCGGGATTTTACCTATATCGATGATATAGTGGAGAGTATTTTTCGATTGATACCAAAGCCACCGGCTGCAAATAGGCAAAATCGACTACTCACAGATTTTATCCCCAAAACTGCATCAAGTGCGCCCCATTCTATTTTTAATATTGGCAATGGCAAGCCTGTAAACCTTTTAGATTTTATTAACATTTTGGAGGATAAAATTGGCATCAAAACTGAACTTAATATGATACCGATGCAGCCCGGTGATGTTGAAAAAACCTGGGCTAACACCTCAAAACTTCACAGCTACATCCAATTTAAACCAGTCGTTAACATTCATGAAGGTATTTCACGCTTTGTGGATTGGTATCGGGATTACTACGGAATTTTGCAAAAACAGAAGATCGTTAATGCTCAGAAAGGCTAATTAATAAGTACAAAATAATAGGCACTCCATCGCTCCTTTAGAAGCTTTCATTCTAATCATTGATGAAGAAGCACAGGTTTTGATTAAAGAACAGTCTCTTAATTTGTCGATTGATTATTCCGGTTTATGCCCGCAATATGGTTGAGGCAAAAGGTTCGGATTTGATAATCTCTAACATCATTAAAAGCGGCTATGATGATGCAGGTTAATTATTAGTCGAGATATTTAAACTCCTCCCTTTTACCTCCAGTATTAGAACTATAACAGAATAAACAGATCTCTACTTTGGATCCGCGTTTACTTTCTCCGCAACTTCTTTTGCCTTTTTATTGGCTTTGTCGGCAATCTCTTCCGTTCGATATTCAATGTTGTCCTTAATCTTATCGAACTTATCCGCTAAATAATCTGTGTATTCGTGGTTTTTTTCGGAAAGTTTTTGCCTTGTTTGAGTTCCTTTTTGTGGAGCGAACAGCAGCCCGAGTGCTACCCCTACTGCAGAGGCAGCCAAAGTGGTGGTGATAAATGTTATTGCTTTCATATCTTATTTTTTTTGAGTGTTAATTAATTTTCTAACTAAATAAGTGAGTAATTCTATTACTGAAACATGAATACCAATCTTTCAGCAATCATTTATTCTCTCAATTGATTTCAATTCCATCGTTCAAATGATTTACCGAAATAAATCACCCTGGGAATTGGTGAAGATGGCTCATTTCAGACCGTAACAATAGCCATAAAACCTGCTTAATACCGACACCTATCTTTACTTTGATGTTACTTTTAAACTGCAATCTTTAGCCAAAAACTTTGTTATAAGGAAGAGTGAAAGTATTACAGATATCACAGGTCTTCGAGCGTATTATCTCTCTTCTTTTTTAGCTTTTTAAAGTAGGTGGGGGTTAGGCCGGTAACTTTTTTAAACTGATTGGATAGGTGAGCCACGCTGCTGTAATGTAGTCGATAAGCAATCTCGGTGAGGGTGAGTTCATCATACAAAAGCAGTTCTTTAACCTTTTCTATTTTATGCATAATAATATACTTCTGTATCGTTATGCCCTTTACTTCCGAAAACGTATTTGATAGATAGGTATAATCGTACCCCAGCTTTTCGCTGATATAATCAGAATCGTTTACATTTGGGAGTTCATCTGCATAATGAACCATATCTACAATGACACTTTTTATTTTTTCGACCAAAATATTTTTTCTGTCTTCAAGCAGCTCAAGACCTGCTTTTTTTAGATTTTCTCTAAATTCTTCTTCCTCCTCTTGAGTGAGCTCTCCCTCTATTTCAGCCGAACCAAGGTCTACTGAAACACATTCATGCCCAAGTTTTTCCAGCTCCTCCTTAACAAGCATTTTACATCGCAAGCTAACCATGTACTTGATATACAATTTCATATTGCAACTCTCGATTCTCAATTACAGTTTATTGAATGAAGTCTTCCTGTAAAGATTAGATATTCGCTAAGTTGTAATGATTTTACGCACAAAAATTTATTTTTACTTAACTCTCTCTAAAGAATATTCACCCCGTACCTATTTTGTGTATAATTAGTTTAAACATTAAATAGGTATGTTACATCATATCGGGATAATGTTACATATTTTACAGATTTACATTCACTTGACTCTACACTTTATTTAGTAACAAGTCTAAAATACAAATTAATATCAATATTCCAGATAATTAATGTAATTATGATTAAATATTTTTCACTCATTTTTCTATCAATTATTTTACTTATCTCTTGCGGGCCTTCCGAAAGGGAGCAGGCCCAACAAGAACAACGGGAGCAACAGCTGCAAATGCAGATGATAGAAACCACGCCCGAATTCAATAATCAGATGGAAGCACTGCTATCCCACTATTTTGAATTGAAAGATGCGTTTATTCAATCAGATGCTGATGCGGCATCATCTGCGGCCCAGCAGTTTTTAACAAATACTGAAGAGGTTGACTCTTCCGGGTTAACACAAGAATCTGCCACGGTATGGTCTTCATTTAGCCAAACTCTTGTAGAAAGCACCAGTAATTTAATTCCACTTGATGATGTTGACGAACAGCGTTATCACTTTGAGCATATCTCTGAGGCGATGATTAATTTGGTGGAAACTTTTGAACCTCTCGGATACCAGGTATATCATCAAAGTTGTCCGATGGTCCGCGATGGATCCGCTGATTGGCTCAGTCGCGAAGAGGAGATTAAAAATCCCTACCACGGCGACCGGATGATGAACTGTGGTGAAACGATTCGTCAGCTTTAATCAGTTTTTCTACTGAATAAATAAAGGTGATTTCTTTCAACTCACACAGCAATAGTGTTTCTTATCATCAAAACAGTCATCTAACCCAAAATTCCTCATGAAAAAGAAAATATTGAAATACGGCAACGATGAGATCACCGTGAAATATGATCTGAAACGGTGTATTCACGCTGCAAAATGTGTAGACGGCCTGCCCGATGTATTCAACCCGGACAGGAAACCGTGGATTGATCCGGACAAAGCCTCCGCCGATGAAATTGCAGACGTTATTGAAACGTGTCCCACCGGTGCACTGCAGTATGAGATGAAAAAAACGGACCGTGTTGAGCAGCCGCCATCAAAAAACCGTATTAACCTGGAAAAAGATGGGCCCGTGTATATTTTTGGTGACATTGAAGTGCAGGATCATCAAGGAAATACCGTTCTGGAAGATACCCGGTTTGCTCTCTGCCGATGTGGTGCATCATCCAATAAACCGGCCTGCGATAACTCCCACCTGGAAACCGATTTTGAAGCTCATACCGATGCTGATCGCTCAAAACTTCCTGAGCCACAATCAAACGGAGACGATAAACTCCTCATCAAACTAATGAAAGATGGCCCCGCCATCCTGGAAGGAACCTACACGGTTGAGTCGGAAACGTTCGATCCGCAAACCAGTGATAAAGGTGTGGCACTCTGCAGATGTGGTGCATCATCAACGAAACCGTTTTGTGATGGAAGCCACAAGGATATCGGGTTTAAAGGATAACGATCCTGTAGGTGTATCATAATAAAATACAAAAGTCGACGACGTGCCCGGATTTTTGGCGTACCTACGGCACGCATCGATTTATATACCACATTTTCGAACTACCCATATATTGTCCCTGACGGGACAAAGATTAAAGCACTTTAAAAATATTTTCGTTGGGAAATTAAACTCTCTATCCATATGCCGATGTTAAAGACAAATGAGCAGTAAAGAACTACCGTCCCGATAGGGACGACATATGGGTAATAAACCCGCCCGCATCATGACCTTCGTGCCGTTAGGTACGAAATATGAACATCTACATCCCAAATTACTTTTAAGGGGTGTTTTGCAGTTGTGCCACCGAGAATGTAATATCGGTTAGAGAAAACAATACAATTCAAGCACCATCCCACCGAATAGGGAAGATAAATCTCTATGACAGATAGCTGACAACATGAATCCAAAATCAATTTTAGTTACGGGATCAATTTTTATGGCATTTGCCGTAGCTTTTGGAGCATTCGGCGCACACATCGTGCAGGATATGCTTACGGCCGACCGATTTGCCGTCTATCAAACCGGGGTTGAATACCACTTTTATCACGCCATCGGGTTGTTGATTATCGGCACACTTGCTCTTATCGAAAAACCGAACCGCTGGTTAACCTACAGCAGTTACTGCATGATCTCCGGCATTCTTATCTTTTCCGGAAGCCTCTACATTCTTACCCTAACCGACACAGGTTGGCTTGGGGCGATCACTCCCATCGGCGGGTTCGCCTTTATTTTGGGATGGGTATTTCTGGTTGTTGGCATTTATCAATTCAGCAAATAGAGCTGTTAAAGCTTGCTAAACCTCCGCACTGAGTTGGATTATCCAGCGTTAGTGACGTAATTTATTCTGATACATTATTTTTTACGGATCATACCCCATGACATTACACAGAATAATATTTTCAATCGGTGTTTTGACCGCACTATTAATACTCGGTGCCTGCAGTTCAGAAACAGAATCAGAATCATCGGAGGAGTCAGCCACCGCTATTGCCGGATATGAGCTCCAGCCCCGCGATATGTCTCGTATTGTCCGATCTACATCATCCGTAGAAGCAGAAAACACAGTTACCATTGCCAGCCGAATGAGTGGTTTGATTATAGAAATGAATGCACGAGAAGGCGATCGGCTCGAAGATGGAGAGCTCTTACTTCGGTTTGATATTGAAGAGCAACGCGCAGAACTCGAACGAGCCCAAGCTGAGCTCGAGTTAGCGTCAGCCGTCTATGATCGAAACAGTACTCTATTTGAACGTGAGGCGATATCACGTGCAGAATATGATGAAGCCCGTGCAAATAAGCGAATTGCAGAGAGTGAGGTTACACTTTTAGATACACGTATCGGCTTTGGAGCCATCCGCGCTCCACATGACTTAGTGGTTTTACGCCGCCATGTGGAACGTGGTGATGCCGTATCAACCAATGAGCCGCTGTTTCGTGTTGCAGATTTGAATCGATTGGTGGTTCGGCTTGGAATCCCCGAACGTGATGTTGTCCACCTCGAAGAGGGCCAGCAAACCGAACTCCACATTGACGCTTTTCCCGGTGAAACTTTCCGCGGAACGATTCAACGAATTTACCCATCTGCTGATGACGAAAGTCGACTGTTTACGGTTGAAATTACGCTTCCCGCCGAGCAGAGAGATCAAGTCATTCGCCCCGGATATTTAGCACGCGTTTCGATGGACGCCGACAGGCGGGAGGATGTACTGGCCGTGCCGAGTGAATCCCTGCTGGCCTCAGAAAGAGATGAACGGTTTGTCTACATCATTAACGACGATGACCGCCTCGAACGACGCGATGTTACTACAGGAATTGAACGCCGAAACTGGACTCAAATCACAGAAGGACTCGAAGCTGGCGAAGTAGTTGTGGGGGCGAACCCATCAAACCTGCGAGAAGATATTTTAGTAAATGTTACCCGATGGGTGGAGGAGTGATGCTTCGTATATGGCGGTGCGGAGATAAGAGGATGTGAAATGATTATTAGCTCAAAAATTTACCAGTGAATTCCCCTCCTTATGAAGGAGGGGTAAGGGGGTGGTTGGAAAACGAAACGTTGATTTCTCCTTAATTCAGGTCATTAATCCTTATTAAACCACCCCCAGCCCCTCCTTGGAAAGGAGGGGAGCGTTCTCGACATCAACAAAATTTTACTTTCAATTAATAGAATGCCCGATACTCAGTCACATACCAAAAACAGCCGGCGAAAAGAAGGGATAGCAAGTCACGCTATTCG
>SKWF01000125.1 GCA_007129085.1 Balneolaceae bacterium
CCGGATTGGTATTCCCTTCATGGTCGCCCTGCCAGCTATCAAACATCCAATTTGCATTGGGTGACGCTGAAATTTCAATTTCATCTCCATTATCAACTTCTGCTGATGATGGCGAAACAGATCCGGCTTCTTCAGGTTCGGCCGTAATAGTAACTTGATAAACAGAGGTACTATCTGATGATGTACTTCCGGGTCCACAGGAAGATAGAATGAATAAAGAAAGTATAATGGTTAGTGAATAGTAAATTTTCGACATAATTTATCTGTTTACTCAGAAGTGATGGATAAACGATACTCTCTTTAGCCGATGAATCTTTCAATACCATTAATGTATATCTTACCCTCCACCGGTAAATAGCTATTCCTTGCCTAAAAAGTAGATATGCCTCAGCTTAAAACTCTTACACATTTATAGTAAAAGCTTATATAAGTATTGAACAGCTCCCTCAACTTCGTAATCAATACCGTATAAAAAGGGTAAAATGTTAATCTGAATGTAAGCACGAAAGAATAATCTCGAGATGCATTATGAAGGTTGTCATCCCCCTGCCTGTCGAAATGGGAGCGCAGGCAGGCTTGATGCGCTCATCTTTTGAACCTGCCTGCCTGTGCTAAAGTTAAAGGGGCGTGGTTAATCGAAACCATAATCCCCTACGCTTACTCTTTAATCGTCTCCCTCATTTCACGAATCTCCTCTTCATTTTGTATGCGTCTCTCTTCCAGGAGTTCTCGGGATGATTGAATCCGCGCCAAATTTCTCTCGTTAAGCGTCGGTTCAATACTGACATTGAGAAGAATCACCAGCTCTTGCTCCACATTCTCATTCGAGTTGTATCCAAACAGGTATTTTAAGCCAAAAAACCATCCGGGCAGATCTTTCAGAAGTGGAATTCCTCTCCGAACTTGATTGGACTCTGTTCTATACAATCCTGCAATTACGGTCGACTCGCCATCAAGCAGTAAAATTTGAGTATCAGCCTGCTGTTTATTAATTACTGTGCTTACCGTACTCGGCTGGGCTGATGAACGCTCTGCGCGAACCACCATATTCACAAATGTAGAATCTCCATCGTGGACAATCTCCGGCGTCACTTCAAGGATGGTACCCACGCTAAAAAACCGATCGATAACATTACCGGCAAAATCTCGCTGTTTTATTGAGAAATCCTGGCCTACCTGAATTCGCCCTTCCTCTCCATTTACAACCTTAATTTCTGGAGTGGCTAAAATCTTACCTAAATTATTGGCTTCAAATGCTTTAAAAAGTGCACGCACTTCTATTCCGCTGCTTGCTATCTCCCCAAAGTTTATGATGCCATTAAAGAGGTTTTGAGTTACTTCCTGTGCCGCCCGGGAATTTACTTCCACATACTGGTTGCCAAAGTTAGCATCAGGCAGAGTGTTATTTCTGTTAGATGTACCACCCCCACCTCCACTACTCGGATCAATTATGCTGGATAGGTTTTCGGGACGACTTCCCAGGTTATGAATAGTGCTCCAATCCACACCAATTTCTCGCAGAGCGCGTCTGTTTCCCTCAAAAAAAACAGCCCTTATTCGAACTTCCCTGCTCCCGAAATTCAGAGGAATTCCTTCTATCGCACCACTGTCTCTTTTCGTGGTAAACAGATCCTCTTCGTACTCTACAATTTCAATAAACCGTTCAGATTCTATTACCTCTAACCCTTGAACATCCG
The DNA here is from genome assembly GCA_007129085.1 of Balneolaceae bacterium. Lineage (GTDB taxonomy): Bacteria > Bacteroidota > Rhodothermia > Balneolales > Balneolaceae > SW132. The sequence continues at coordinate 1,698 of SKWF01000125.1, forward strand.
TTAGAAATGGTAATACATCTCTCCAGTAAATTTGATTGACCGGAATCCCGATTGGTCTCCTTGTATTAGTCCGGTCAACAATAAACTTTCCGGCATATCTCTGTGAATATGTGTTTAGCAGATCAATGGCTTCATCAAACCGCATATCCTTGCTTAAACTTACAAGTTCCTGCTGGCTTACGTATTCGGTTTCATCCGTTACCCTGTCCACGTTTTGTGCAAAAGCAGGCTGCATAAAAATGGTTATTGCTCCCATTACCATAACAAAGCTGCTTACCGTTCTCTTGATGTTTTTTAAGTTTTTCATTGTAGTACCAACGTTATGTTTTTAAGAATTCCACCTTCATTAAGTCGAAATGTTGCTGAGTTATTGGACGTATCTACCGTTTGTAATCGACCCAGATACACCCTGTCACCCACATTTAAGTGTTTTATGTTTCCGTTTTGATCACGTATCGAAACGAAATTTTCAGCTACGCTTATCAACCTGCTTTGCTCTATATTTGTTAAGTTTTCGTCATTTTCTCGCACATCGTGTATAAGTGGATAAAATGAATTATGAGTATAGACCGGCAGGGGTCTCATCGGCAGCTCAGAGTAGTCATCAAAAATAGAATCCCTGTCAAACAGACTCTTTAGCTTAAAACTGTATTGCACCCTCCCCAAATTATCTACATCAGTTATAGGCGTAATAGTCATATCTCTGATGTTAAATAATGGCCTGCCATACTCCAGGCTATTGACAAATTTGTTGAGATTTCGATAGTGCCCCTCTCCACTAACATCGAAATTCAATACCCCAAAGTTGTCGTAGTGAGTAGAGTCTACCGTAATGAAATTGAAGTATGTAAACGCATTATTTCTGCTTAGTGAAATAAGGTTATTATAAACAGCGTCTGCACTTCGCGCCTTAACCAATAATTTGGCGCTTTCATCAACTTCTTGTTTCAGCTCCCGGTATTCTTTCGAAAGGTTGGTATAGTTATTTGCTAACTCTTGATGCTCCTTTAAAACCTGCTCTTTTTCAGTCAGTGTTTCGCTTAAACCGGCTATCTGGGCGTCTTCTACCAGATAAAATCGCCCCCAGCCTGTAGCTACTATAACTATCCATACCCCCATTATTATGAGTGAGTTTCTTAATCCGTATGTCACTTTTCCCCCTTTTCCCGTTGTTAGTTGTTTATTTTACTAATTCTCTCTGCTCGCAAATCCCTCTGTAATGTTCGGATTGAATCCGTAGTACACTTTAATAGTAAATCTGTAAAGTCTCCGATCTCTCATTTCCACTACGGATACAGCCTGTAAATCTGCCCTACTGAATAGATTAGTTACTGTTGGAATTTGCTCCCGCAGCATGCTATACCCCTGGAGCGTAAATCCATCTTCGCCATACTGAATCCTATCAATCCACGTGCTTTCAATACCGCTTAAGCCGTCATTTAAGGTTTTTAGGGTTTCACTCCAGTACGTTGCGCCCCCTCCCAAACTTGCCAACAGATCTCTTTTCTCAGCCTCGACTGCATAGAGAGCCTGCAGTTGTTCCATCTCAACTACTACCGGTTCAAGAGTATTTATTCCGTGTTCTGTTCGAACCAACTGCTCTTCAAGATTCTGTATTTGCTCTCCTTTATCTTGATATATCTGATTCCACACCATAGGAGTGGCCATCAAAAGTAGCAGCAGTAACACGCCATGCCATCGAAGTTTCATTATATTTTGGCGCTCCAATACATATCCGGGAAGCATAGAGTACTTATCAATATCGGCGTCTTTTGTATTCGCCGCCGACAATGCTGCACCAATTGATGATGTAAAGAATCCTGTAATAGGTTCCAGTTTTTCAGACGTTATCAGGGAATCATCACTAAACCGGAATTCATTTACTTCAAGATCCGGAAACTGCTTCTTAAAAAACTCGACCGACTCCTCACTTGTATCATTAGTGATAAGCACCCGATCTAAACCGGGAACCTCCCCGGTATCAAGCTGGAACAGTATTTTACTGAATATAACATCCAGCACCTGGTCATCATCTCGTCCCTCTTCAATTGGTGCAAGAGCATGAATAATTTGCTCACCCTTCATAAAAAATACCCGGCTCCGATTATTCCCAACGTTTACTACACAAGTAATTTCATCTTTGCCCAGCGGGTAATGCTTACCAATAAGGTTTGCCAAAATGCATTCGTCCGGGATCATCTGAATAATTTTCATCTTACCCGGATATGAATGACGCACGCTATCCAATAATTTTAGCAGATAAGGTTTTTCCTGGTAAGAGATCAACAACATCGATCCATCATCCCGAACGATGTATCGATAGAAATCTTCATGCGGAACGGCTCCATAAACTTTCTTAAGGTGCTCCTCAATCAGTTTCTTTAGCCGCTTCTTTTTCACCTCTTTATAATTCTTATTCTTTAATACCTGAAAACTGGTATCACCGGATCGAACAGAAATTCCAATTCTTAATTTCTTGCTATCCAGTTCATTTAACGCAAACCTCAGCGACTGAACATCCGAATTATAGCCACTTATATTTTCATTCGAATTGCCTGAGTCCGGTAAAAACTCAAATCCATTGGTGTGATTTTCATCTTCAAAATCTTGGTCTATGCCAAAATGCTCATCCTGATTATAGTTTTTTACCAGCTCTTTCGAGCGACTCTTACTTTTCTCTTTACGACTTTCATCTTTAATCGTGATTCGATTTAAGGTCGTAAGTTTCCACTTTTTCTTCTGTTTTCTGATCCGCGCCACCTTTAGCAGGTTCCCGTCCAGCGTTAGCCCCACAAATTCTTTTTTAGCCATAATTTACCCCACCATAGTATTTAGTTTGTCCACTGCTGTAGGATCCAACAGTTTTATCATTCGTTTTTTATTATTCGATTGGTTTAAAGCCACCTCTCTTGATATCTCTCCCCTGTCGTACAGTAGTTTCAAATTCTGTTCCAACGTGTGCATTCCCTGGCTTCCGCCCTCCATTAACATCTGATAGATCTCCCCGATATTGTTATTCCGAATTGCGGCCTTAACGGATGGAGTTGCCAGCAAAACCTCCTTAGCCAGTACCCGTTTTCCATCCAGACTCGGAACCAACTTCTGACTGATCACACAGGTAAGCACATCAGCGAGTCTCATTCGTATCCGCTCTTGTTCAGCAACCGGAACCTCCCCAATAATCCTGTCTATGCTCTCCATCGCTGATGAGGTGTGCAGTGTGCCGTAGGTTTTGTGGCCTGAATCGGTGATTTCAAGCGCCGTCATAATCGTATCGGGATCACGCAGCTCACCGATTATTATGATATCGGGATCCTGCCGTAATGCTTGAATAGCTCCTTCTTTAAAAGACGGTACATCACGGCCCACTTCCCGGTGACGAATTATCGATCTGATGGGCTCATGAACCAGTTCAACCGGTGACGCAATTATCACCACATGCGCTTCCATACTTCTGTTATTCGCATCCACAATGGTATCCAGCGTACTCGACTTACCCGAACCGGTAATTCCCGTAATTAAGGTCAATCCATATTGAAAGTATTTTAGGCTCAATGCTTTGGCAACCTCAGGGTGGAGTTCCAAGTCTTTAAAGGGACGTATCTCATTGTCTATACGCCGCATGTTCATCGCAAGATGCTCCATATCGTAGTACATATCGGCTCTGAATCGTTGATCCAGCCCATCTTCCTGTTTGATGGTATACGAGAAATCGAAATTCTGTCTGCTAAATAGTTTTTTCCTCTGGTATGGCACCAGCAAATTTAACAGCAATATATCTGTCTCTTTTTTGGATAAAGTGTGTTCTGTTTTGATAGGATTTTTAAACCCGTGAATTCTATACCATATTTTCCCGTCACAACCGCCTCCACCTAAATCAATATCAGACGCTTCCAGCTCTTTCATCTCAATGATAAACTCTTCATATATCTTCTTGAGTTTAAGCTTCCACGCTTCATTCTGTGCGTCTATCAACTCTCCCATTTGACGCTGCAAATTCGTACCGCCCAGCGTTTCCGGAAGTCCACTAATAATGGGTTTTACCATTCGGGAAACTTCTCGCAGGCGCTCTGTTTTATCTGATTGTTCTTCCATAACTCTATCTTTTTTAGTGTCTCTCTTTTTATTAATCATTTCTGATTATTCGAAAACAGCGGTGATTTCAAATGAAGGTGCAACTCCTCTTTGCGCCGCAATTCTTGCAAATTCTAAAGCCCAGCTGTTGTACAAAATTTTGAGGGTCCCGCCAATTTCTATATCTACTTCGCTCTCTTCATCCGGCGATCCCACCATTACAGCTCCATGGATAGTAGCTGTTCCTTTACCGTCAAATGCCCATGCGTCCTCAAAAATCACCAATCCGTAAAAATCGAAATTTCCCACTAAATCCAGCGATGCCAAATCCAAGTCACCGGTTTCACGCACCACCAATATTCCATACCCATCTACATTCCCGGCTATTTTAGCATAATCCTCTACAAAAAATACTCCGGGGTTATCCGGCGTATTTAAATCTCTGGTGTAATTTCCCTCCAGATATGTTGCATTAGCTTCAAGTGCTAATATTAGCTGCGCCATATCCGTAAAATCCATATTCTCATCCACCTCGATACTGGGAGTACCTGTACTTCCAGTAATATTGTTGAGAAAGTCTTCATTATTTGTATCAAAAATCTTGTCCTTACTCTCCTGGTCAATCACCGATATACCCGGAATGCCAATGGGATCCAGTCCGCTTTCATCATTCCCATCTATCTCAAATGCATTACTAAACAGATCTATATTAAATTCGCTGTCGGTTAGGTTTAATGCGCCGGTTATTTCCGGAATATCACCCATCACAACATCTACAGTATAGATAACCTGTACAGAGTCTCTCTGGAAAGGAACTTTAGAAATTAAACGCAGCTGGTCCTCCTCAAGATTTTCATTCGTTGTCATATCCTGAACCGTTACAAATGCAGTAGCATATTCCAGCTGTACTGGAAAAGGGTCGAAGTTATTTCGCCAGGTGGGGTCACCTCTAAGTTCATTCAACACAAACTCAGATCCCGAATGGGCCGAGTTTCTCATTTGCGACTCATTCGCATATGATGATGTTCTCTCAATAAGCTGAATATGCCTTCCATTTAAGTTCAGCTGTAGTATTCCCAGTACAATTATTGTAACAGCACATATATAAATTAGTGGTCGTCCCATGGCTCTCTCCTACTCTGTTTCTCTCGCGTATTGTTTAAATGTTTGATGGTGTAAATACCTTTTCCCAAGCCGCAGACATATATTTTCCCGCAATTGGCTGGGTACTCTCTGTTACCACTTTTACCCTTACACTTCTGATTTCATCAAGGACAGAGGTGGGCTCCATACCGGCGTTGTAATACGAAAATTCAAATTTCACTTCCCCAAGCTTAATCTGTGTAACGTCTCCATTCACCGTCCTGGTCACTAAAAAATCATTGTGGTTGGGTGTCTCCGTCACTTCTGTGGTTTGATGAACTTCCCAACTTATTTCATCAATCGATCCGTTATCCTCCAAATCTCCTCTGAACGTCAACTTTGTTGGCGTTGCTTCCACAATATTATCGGCCTCAACTCTATACCCCATTTTCCTCAAATCGTACCCAACCACTCCCGCAATAACATCCACCTGCATTTTTGCCTGTTGATCGCTCATCGAATCCATTGAATTCTCAGCCAGGTTTAAGTTTATCTTTACAATTGCCAGCAGCAGCATCGTACCGATTATAAATGTGGATACAAGTGTTAAGTTCATTTCTCTATTTTTTATTGGTTATCAATCTCCTTAGTAAAAGGATTTTATATAGGTTACGGCCGTGGATTCACCTGTTTCTGATGTCACCCGAACGAGTAATCGTTTGTGCTCCGTTTTCTCTGTCGAGACCTGCCTTAAATCATCAGAGTTCATATAGTCTACGGTACATTCCGTAGTGTATATCCCGAATTCAGTAATGTCTGTTCTTGTATAGCCATGGTAATCATCAAAGTCATTGAAATAGGGATAATACTCTCCCGGTTCTGGCCCAATTTCTGAAAAATCATCCGGTACGTTAATTCCCGGATTACCGCCAACAGTATGTTGGTCGAATGCTTTTTGTCTGGCTTCATCAACAATATTTTGTGCCAGTGCAACTGCTGTATAATCAAGTTCTGTGTTCATCATCACTTTGTTGTTATTCAGTAAAACGCTGGTAACTCCCAGCTGAAGGATGGCAAACAAAAACATCGCCAAAATGAGTAAAATAAAATCTGATGTGTCTACCATTGTTCTCTCTCGCCAGTGTTGTTATTGAACCCTGTCCTCTCCCCCCGTTTCGGCAAGTACTTCTTCAATCGAAGTAACGCCCTCCTTTATACGCTCCCGTCCGGAACCACGCAACGTCAACATTCCACCTTTTATAGCGTGCTCACGTATTTTATCCTCTTCAATATTACTCCCAGAGTCCAAAATAATATTGCTGATCTCTTTCGTGATATAAAGCGCCTCCATAATGGCAACCCGGCCTTTATATCCATGATTGCACTGCTGACAACCCAGCTCACGAGCTTTATAAAAAGTCGTTTGTACAATTTCTTCATCCGTAAAACCAATCCCCCGCGGGAGTTCCGGGTGCAAATCCTCCACCTTTATCTTGCAATGATTGCACAGCTTACGAACCAAACGCTGCGCCATAATTAAGTTTACTGCACTGGCAATCAAAAATGGCTCAACACCCATTTTATACAGTCTCGAAACCGCGCTTGAGGCGTCGTTTGTATGAAGTGTAGAAAAGGTGAGATGTCCCGTATTGGCCAACTTAATAGCAATTTCAGCAGTGTGTAGATCCCTGATCTCCCCCACTAAAACGATATCGGGATCGTGCCGTAAAATCCCTCTCATCGATTGATCAAACGTCATTTTACTGTTGATCTTCAGCTGACGCGCCCCCCGAATGATATACTCCGTAGGATCCTCAACCGTCAGGACATTTTTTGTGGGATTGATCACGTGATGCAGAGCCGCAATCAAACTGGTTGACTTTCCACTACCCGTAGGACCCGTAATAATCACGATTCCCGACGGTTTACTAATCGCTTTCCTAAACAGATGCAGAGCCTGATTCTGAAGCCCCAATTTGTTCAAATCTGTAATCACTTTACGATCATCCAGAATCCGTATCACCACCGATTCGAACTTTCGGTTAAATTCCGTTCCCACAATTGGCATAATCGAGACCCGAAAACGGATATTCACGTTATCGATTTTCCGCTGGATGTACCCATCTTGTGACGCATCCCGCTCAAATCGATCCACATTTTTGGTTTTATCCTTCACCACCGCGATGATCGCTTCCGGCTTTACCTTATCCTGCTGATGCCACAGCTGCAGCTTTCCATCAACCCGAAAACGAATATCAGTAGAACTGTAGCTCGTCGGTATCACATGGGCATCGCTGGCCCCCATCCGAACAGCCTCAATCAACATTCCCTCAATCAACTTATTGAGCATGCTCTGATTGATCTCCGCATCAAGCTCCTCCTCCTTAATCTCCTTTTCCTGGCCCGTAATTTCCGGCTCTTCCAAATCAACCTCGTTGATCTGCTCCAGGATATCATTCTTCTTATACAGCACCTGTTCTATCAGGTAATGGAGCGTATCAGGCTGGCAATATTCAAGCTCCAGATTTGTAACTGAAAGTTGCTCGGCAAGATCGTTTAACTTCGGGTTGATGGGATCTGATGTCGCAAACACTGCCTTTTGATTTCTGTGGAAAATCGGAAAGGCATTCTGCTCTATAAAATTATTCAGAATAGCTTCCGGAATCATTTCTACAACCTTTTTAACATCACCAAGTATCTCATCTTTTTCCCCATTTCCATTAAGCGTAAACTCATTGATGACAAAAATATCCGAGATCGCTTTCATCACCAGGTTGCGATCAATATTCAGCTGCTCGTGAAGAATCTGGGCAAATTTCTGGGTCGACATATCCACCCCTGTGGCCTGAATCCGGAACGCTTGGTCGAGCTGGTCACGGGAAATAATTCCTTTCCTGTATAGAATCTCCCCAATATGTCGATGTGTTTTAACCTTGGCCATGTCTCTCTTTCTCTCTTCTGTTATATGGTAATGTTTGGCTGTATAATGGCAGCTTCTGCAGATATAATGGTAATTACCGTTAGTGCAACGGCAATAATAATGTTCACAAA
>SKWF01000169.1 GCA_007129085.1 Balneolaceae bacterium
AGCTGCCCTTCGACCTCTTCTTGATCCATACCGGTTTTTTTAACCAGTAGTTCTACAAGTTGCTCCTTATCAATTTTCATCGCCTGACTTGATTTGAGGTTTGAATTCAATAACATCTTCAGGCGGAACCATTACCACTTTGCCGCTATCGTACTTCTTCTGCTTCTGTTTTTTATGAGCCACCCGAAATTGCCCTAATCCTTCTACATGCACGCTGTTTTTACGTACAATCTGTTCTCTTACAACGTCTTTAAAAGCGTTTATAAAATCTGATTTCATAATTAAAATAGATATGTTATTCCTACAAAGCCTTGAAAACCTCGTTCCCGATAGCCATCCCAGACTTCGTACTGCTGATCTGTAACATTCAGCAATTTACCGTAAATACCCGTTCTTTCGCCCAACGAAATTTCGAATTTTGTACCCATCAGAAAGTAAGAAGAAAGATCGTCTCCATTTGGATTAAATCTGCTACCGGTAAAATCACCCCAACCTTCAATTAAAAGCTGGCCAATCGGACGCCAAGAGATGGCTCCACGTACACCGAGGGCCTCAACAAAAGGAATTTTATCGCCATCAGAAAGTCGCGGCCGCTGCCAAAATCCGCCAACATCAGCCCATAATCTGTCGGGTACCAACTGCTGCGAGAATGATCCGTACGCTTTCATAAATGATGCATCCTGGTACGACACTCCATACGCCCCAAATAGAGGATTGCCGGCACCATCAGCTTTTTCATTGTTAAACACTGCATAATTCTGCGAATGCTGATAGCTGACCCCACCCGTAAAAGATGTACCACTCAAAGGCTCAACAATCACTTCTGCCAGGGCTCTTGCATTGTACTGGTGGCTCAGGGGATCTTCAAGATCAATAAATCGATTTCGGTCCTGCAAGTTTTTTAGCGAACGGTGCTCCGGCGTTCCGGAGATCATCCCGCGAAGATCTAACCCATCAAACAAGGTGTGTACCACATCCACTTTTGGTGCAATATAAAATGAGGAGCTGTCCAACGCATCGGTTACATAAGCGCCGCTCAAAGTTGCAGAAACATCAGTTCTATAATTATAGAGCCGATCGTACGACACACCGGCCTTCGTGATATTCCAAAAATTCGATCCGCTGCCGATAGTTTCAATTCCTCCGAGATCCACATCCACAACTACGCCGTACACTTCGTCAATATTTGAGCCCGCCCGAGTGTAATCGATAGTGGTTGAACTTCCCCACTCCATCGGTGAGCCGGCAACATTTGTACTCGAGCCGGCCGCATCAAACTGGTTAAAATATCCACCGGCTTTGATGTTCAGCCCCGCAATTGAATTTCGGGCATTCGTGAAATCCACATCAAACCGAACACCATTGCTTGAAGTTCGGCCTTGATCGCCACTCATAATGTCATCTTCCGTGCGGGAAATTGGCAGGTAATTAAAATCAGAAAAAGCGTTCACGTTAAGCTTCATCACGCTTCTGTCCGACAGCCGATGCTGTGACCGCACATTCGTGTTAAAATCTCGAAATGCGCTACGCTGTTCATCCAGATGGCCATCGGTGGAACGGTAGTTCACATTAGCCGACACCCACTGCCCACGGCCCAGTCCTGCAATAGCGTACACGTCGGCCTCCGGGGTGATGAACGTACCAATACCGCCTCGTGCAAATCCGTTTTGGGGATCGGCATAGGTCAAGGCTCTGTATTCGGGAGGATCGGGCCGATCGAGCTGCCCCACCGGTACACTGGCCGCTACCGCCTCTTCATCTTCAATAAACGGCCGGCGGTCTGGATCAACCTGAAAAACACGCGGCTCGGGGTTAAATCCTAAAATTGGCTGGCGACGAAGTCCGGGAAATCGCGCCTCAAACTGGCTGCGAATTTCAATATCCTGCGGATCAATATCGGGAAGCAGCGTCCGGTCCGGCTCCTGAGGGGCATCTTGAGCGTTTAAATTGGCAGCGGTAAACAAAACCGCAAAAAGAGAGACAGTAATTATGAGTAAGTATCGCAACATGCTTTTGGATAAAGTAAAATTGACCACGTCGGAAAGTATGAATTTTTTAGGGGTAGTTGCAGTAATAGTGGTAAAACCGTGTACTACAATGAAAAAATTTGTTCCCGCATCACATCAACGGTCGCCGGCGGTTTTGAGTGTGTAGTATTTATCCCACCAGAGTGCCAGGGGGGTTGTAAGCATTACCGTTAAAATTGATGCTGCATGCGCGATGGTGGCATAAGTTAATGCCGTAACCAGTGGCACCTCGTAGAGAAGGTTCATACTCTGCTGAATTAACAGGTGGTACGAACCAATTCCGCCGGGTGTTGGAATGCTCACGCCAATAGATGACACCATAGTCAATACAACGGCATCAGCCAGCGAGAGCCCAAATTGCGCCTGAAGCTCCATCATATAAAAGGGAATGTAGGTCATAAATATATAGCCTAACCAAATACCGGCTGTCAGTACCAAAAATGCGGGCCAGTTATCCACGTGGCGGACTGATACCATTCCTTCACCAAACGATCGGCCGGCACCCACAACTTTTTGAAGCAGCGGGTTTGAAATTTCATTTTGAGTGTCGTACCAAGCTAAAATTCTGTAAAACGCCCACATTCCGGCGATTACAGCAATAATAAACCCCGGGATAATCAGATATGTGAGAGCGCTCCACTCTTGCGTACCAAAAATTTGCTCCAAAATTTCAAAGTCGCGACTGATATAAATCGCAATAAACATAAACAGCAGAAGCATGGAACAAACATCAATAATACGCTCAATAACGATGGTTCCCAGCAGATTGCTTGAGCTTACATTGTGCTTTTTTGCCACATAAACCGGACGAGAAACCTCCCCCAGCCTGGGCACCACCGTATTTACGAAATACCCCAGCATAACCCCGGCAAAAAGAGAGGAGCGCGGGATAACTCGCTGTTCTTGCTTAAGCAGAAGCCGCCAACGTTCGGCCCTGAAAAAATGGCTCATCAACACAATCATCACAAAGCCGGGAATCCAAAAAAGAGAGATGCCACGAATTTGGGCCCAAAGTTCGCCCAAATCAATATTCCGTATGGCAAGCCATATAAACAGGCCGGCTACAATAATAGAGACCAGGATGTTGAGCGTGCGTTTGGTCATCACGAATCGTGTCGGAGATCAATTTCTTCAGTTCCTTCCGGAATGTCCATCATAAACTGATCTTCGGAATAGTCGGAAAAGCGTCCGCCAGAAAAACTGGTGGTTATAATATTATCGGCTTGATCCACCGCAGCAATTTCGGTTGGAAGTCCATTTTCTGCCAGGCGAATCGTTACCGTTGCAAAAATAGAGAATGGGTCATCGGATGTAAGTGTGATGACCGTCGTGCCGTCATCCTCCGTCATCTCCTCCACAGAGTAGCTTTCATCCACACCCTGCAGCATTCGTGAAGGAGCGAAATCATCTTCCTCCTCGACGTAATCACTTACAATTACCCGATTTTTACTACCGTCGTGTACCCTGGAAATATCACCATCTACAACCATCACCTGGTTTTCGCCCTCTACTTTATACTGCTCCCGGCCAATCCAGATTTTTCCATCCATATTCTGGGTTTCACCGGTAAACGAATCTTCGTAGTGATGGCTGAACTCCGCGATAAATACCCGGTCATTTTCAAATTCTGATTTTAGTGTATCAAAATTTGGTGTGCCCTGAGCAGTGGCATCAACGGAAAATCCTGATCCCAAAAGCAGCGTACCGGCCATTAAAATGCTATAGATCGAGTTCTTCAAATATTTCATCAAGTTCTTCCTCCTCTTCAATTCGTACATCGCGGGCTGTACTCCCCTGGTAGGGACCTACAACGCCTGCATTATACAGCTGATCAATAATTCGTCCGGCACGGTTGTACCCAATTTTCAGTTTTCGCTGTAATAGAGAGACTGAGCCCTGCTGATGGAGGACCACAATTTTTGCGGCCTCTTTAAAATATTCATCAATATCATCGAGCGGATCTGGGATGCCGGCTTCTTCATCTTCTACTGTAGGAAGGTGAAAAGGTTGCTTATACCCTTTTTGTGATCCTATAAACTCCGTGATTTTTTCAACTTCCTCGGTAGAAACGTAGGCGTTCTGCACTCGTGTCATGCCCGCACCGTTGGTAAACAGCATATCTCCACGGCCCACAAGCTGATCGGCACCGCCGGTATCCAAAATCGTTCGGGAATCCACTTTCGATGCCACCTGGTAAGCCAATCGCGCCGGGAAGTTGGCTTTAATCGTACCGGTAATAACGTTTACAGATGGACGCTGAGTTGCCACGCAAAGGTGAATTCCGATTGCCCGTGCAAGCTGTGCAAGTCGCGCAATAGGCTCCTCAATTTTTTTACCGGCCGTCATCATCAAGTCAGCCAGCTCATCAATCACCACCACAATATACGGGAGGTGGCGGTGACCAAGATCTTCATCCAGCTCCCCGGTTTTAAATTTTTCGTTGTACGATTTAATGTCGCGCACCATCGCCATCTTCAACAGGTCGTACCGTTCGTCCATCTCGGCAGTCACACTCTCCAGCGTTTCAAGTGCACGGCTGGTGTCGGTCACAATTGGCTCATCCGCACCGGGAAGTACAGCCAGAAAGTGATTTTGAATATTTCGATAGAGCGAAAGTTCAATCTTCTTCGGATCTATCAGCACAAACTTAATATCATCCGGATGGCACTTATACAGCAGGCAGGTAATAATAGTATTAATACCGACCGACTTACCCGATCCAGTTGCACCGGCAATAAGCAGGTGGGGCATTTTGGTCAGGTCGAGCATAAACACCTCGTTCTCAATCGTTTTCCCGAATGCCACCGGAAGCTCCATATCGGTTTCAACAAACTTCTTGGTGTTAATAACCGATTTGATGTAAACAATCTCCCGCGAGCTATTCGGCACTTCAATACCGACGGCAGATCGGCCGGGAATTGGCGCGATTATACGCAATCCGTGAGAAGCGGTCGCCATTTTCAGGTCGTTGGCGTAACTCTCAATCTTACTGATTTTCACGTCCGGGGCGGGATCTAACTCATAGAGCGTTACCGTTGGGCCAACAATGGCATTTATGCCCAGGATCTCAATTTTGTGCCGTTTCAGCTTATCTAGGATGATTCGCTTGTTATTTTTAATCTCCTCAAGATCTACCTCATTTCCTTCATTCGGAGGAGCATCCAACAGATCGATTCCCGGGAATTTATATTTGATAACCGGCACCTCTTTCGCCTTCTCTTTATTCTGGCGATCCAGATCTTTTTCATCAGCCTCTTCATCGCCTTCTCCCACAAACACCGAAATATCTACATCGTCCTCTGCCTCTTCCGGTGTTACCTCTTTTTTCTTCTCCAGCACGGCTCGGTTTGGTTTCCCTTCCAGCTCAGCACTCTCTTTCTTCCGCTCTTCAGCCCGCCTTTCATCCTCTTTTTGCGACTGTTCTACAATTTCATCAATCGATGGCTCAGGTTCTTTTTCTTCCTTCTTTTCTGACTTTTTCTTCGCTTTCTGCTCTTTTCTAAGGGCGGCTTCCGCTTTTTGCTGTTTTTTGATTTCAGCCTTCTTCTGCTTTTTCGCCTCTTTTTTCTGTTTCCGTTCCTCCCGGGTTGATTGGAAGTTTTCAACCGCACTGTGGAAGGCATCAATTGTTTTTTGCAGGTCGCGATCAACCAGCACTAAAACAGATACAAACAGAAGTACAAAGAGTACCGCTATGGAACCAATGCCCATTAAATTTTGCAGAACCGCGGCGGCACCAATTCCAAAACTACCGCTCCACACCATTGGGTACCAGGCATACTCAATATGGAACCAGCCAAACAGGGTAGAGAACAGAACCATTACCCAGACGCCATAAAGTACAGGCCAGCCGAGTTCACCCAAATCCTTCTGCCGAAACACAAACCAGCCCAGCGTAGCAATAATTACCGGAATAAATATACTTGTGTAGCCAAAAAGTGTATGTACAAAAAAGTATGAGATATAGGCACCAATCACACCCAGCCAGTTATTTACACTGAGTGCTACTCCTTGGTCTGCTGTAAAAATTGCACCGGGGTTCAGTGATTTCACAACACCATAGTCATTCGCATGATATGAAGCGATACTTAACAGCAACAGCCCTGCCACAGACATAATAAGTATACCCGCAATTTCCATTTTGCGGGTTGTGTCGAAACTGCTAAAAAAAGGAGCGTTATTTTTCTTTTTTGCCATAGTCTATTGTAATAATTCCCTCGTGCAATATGGGTAGAAATTCACAGATATCAACCCGGGAACAGTAATCGATATCTGACTCGCCTGTAATACCCTGCAGGCGAACTGCATGGTTAGATTTTCCAAGAACGGATGGTATATCATCATGATATTTTTCGTAAAGACCAAAAGCGACCTTCGCCGCATCCCGCCCATCTTCAACCAGCGTGCCGCCTGACAGATTATATACTATATTCCCGGCCAGTATCATATCCTCGAGTGCCAGTCGGCCATGCCAGCCCGCACACGCCAATATAATGTCGGATTTTTCATTTTTCAGAGTATTAACTACTGTCGACAAATTCAAAAAAGAGGCGATATAGAGCTTTTTTGCCCCAACCGCTTTTTTAATCGTCTTTGTACCATTAGTAGTGTTAAAAATCAGCGTTTTGTCTTTAACGACGTCTGCTTCGTACTCCAGCGGGGAATTTCCAAGATCGTACCCTTCAATTTTAACCCCATCTTTTTCGCCGCAGAGTAACAGGTTCTTGGAATCCACACTTTGCGAAATCCGGCTCGCCTCACCCATGTCAGCCACGGGTATTACACCCTTTGCGCCGTTCATCAATGCCGTTACCATGGTAGATGTAGCACGCAGCACATCAATGACTACCACAACTTTATCCCGAAGTTCCTCCTCGGGAAAAGCTTGAGCTGAAACGGATACATCAAGAGTTTCGAGATTCGCCATCGTGTTTTATTTCTTTATGAAGGGTGGTTTCACTACAGTTGCGGGAACAAGTTTCTTTCTGATTTTGATGTAGATTGTATCCCCTTCGTTGGCGTGCTCTTTGGCGATATATCCCATCCCAATTCCTTTACCCAGGGTGATGGACTGCGAACCGCTGGTTACAAATCCAATCTCTTTTTCACTTTCATCGGTGATGGAGTACCCTTTTCGCGGAACGGCTCGCGGCTCATCAATTTCGAAACCCATCAGCTTGCGGGATAATCCGGACTCTTTCTTTTTCAGAAGGGCATCTTTGCCGATAAAATCTCCTTTATCAAATTTCGTCAACCATCCCAACCGTGCTTCCAGCGGGTGGGTCTCCTTGGTGATATCGTTTCCGTAAAGGGCGAGCCCCATCTCCAGGCGAAGGGTATCGCGCGCGCCGAGGCCGGCCGGTTCAAGCCCGGAAGCTCTTCCCACCTTCAGTAACGCATCCCAAATTACGGGAGCATCGCATTTCGTAGTGTCGATATAAAGCTCGTACCCTTTCTCACCGGTGTATCCGGTGGCGGAAATAATCACATCCGATTCGCCGGCTACATCGCCAATATCAAACGAGTAGAAGGAGATATCATCTAAATTTTTCTCCGTTACTTTCTGCAAAATAGCGGGTGCATCAGGGCCTTGTATGGCCAGCAATGCTATATCTTCCGAACGATTTTCCAGCTCTGCACCGACCGAGTTATTTTTGGTGATCCACTCCCAATCCTTCTCGATATTGGCCGCATTTACTACTAACATATACTCTTCTTCCGCCAGTTTGTAGACGAGCAGATCATCCACAATTCCGCCATCTTCGTAACACATGGCCGTGTATTGCGCTTTACCTACCTTCAGTTTCGATGCGTCGTTAATCGTTACGTGCTGTATTAACTCCAGTGCGCTGGGCCCTGTTACAAAAAATTCGCCCATGTGGGATACATCAAACAGCCCGGCCGCATTTCGAACGGCATTGTGTTCCCGCTTGATCCCGGCGTACTGAACCGGCATTTCAAATCCTCCGAAATCGATCAGCTTGGCATCAAGATTTTTGTGATTCTCGTAAAAAACTGTGGTTTTAGACATCAATAATTACTCTTCGTTTCGATTAACTCGTTCCGGCGAAAATGCAGGAGTGCAAACCGCCCAGTATACTGCTTTTTCATCAAATGGATTGCTGTAGCGTACACTGTTTTCGGCTTTAGCTAAAAATGTTTCGCCCGCCTTAATTGTAATGGATTTCCCGTCCATTTCAACAACCATTTTCCCCTCCAGCATGATGGTTACCTCATCAAACTCCGGAGTTTGTTCCGGCTCACCCCATTTTGGCGGAGCTTCCATCCGGGCAACGGATATGGAATCGGTTTGGGAGTTCATCAGCCCGATATATTCGTCGATGGTTTTGTTGCCCGGAACCGGTATGGATACCGGTTTTTGAGCATGGACGTACGCTTTTTTCTTTTTCTGCAAAATGGTTTGGTTTGATGAGCGTAAAAGTTAACCAATTCTGCGGTTAATTGAATGTTTTGATAGAAACGTAATCGGAAGAACTGTCGTTTATTAAGCCTGATATATTCCGTATTTTAAACGTTCATAAAAACAGCAGTACGAAACCGGGATCATGGCAATTCGAAAAGAGCAAATTACCACCGCACTTACACACGTAATTCACCCTGATTACGAAAAAGATTTAATTACGCTGGATCTTATCCAGGACCTGATTGTGCAGGATAAATATGTAGCTTTTACCCTGGAGCTTCCGCGTGAAAACCAGGAGCTGGCCAACAAGTTGAAAAAGGAGTGTTCCGAGGCGATCCATAAGTTTGTGGATAAAGAGGCTGTGCTCGACATTACCGTGGGAATTAATATTTCCAAAAAGCGCGAGCTGGAAGGGGATGATTCTGATCAAAAACAGCAGCAGGAGAAAGCACCACAACAGGAGCCGGTGCTCTCGAACGTAAAAAATATCGTGGCCGTGGCATCCGGAAAGGGTGGGGTAGGTAAATCAACCGTTGCCGCAAACCTGGCCGTATCGCTTGCTAAAGAGGGGTACGAAGTCGGTCTGCTCGATACGGATATTTATGGACCGAGTGTGCCTACAATGTTTGGTGTGAATGAACGACCCAGCATTACAACAGATAAAAAACTGGTTCCTGTCTTTAAGCATGGCGTCCACCTGGTTTCTATGGGTTTTCTGGTTGATACCGACCAGGCGATGATTTGGCGAGGCCCGATGGTAACCAGCGCCGTAAAACAGTTTATGCAGGAAGTGCGCTGGCCCGATCTCGATTATCTGATTTTAGATCTGCCTCCCGGCACCGGCGATATTCAACTCACCATTGTACAAACGGTACCGCTGACCGGAGCCGTGATTGTATCTACCCCGCAAACTGTAGCGCTCGATGATGCGCGTAAAGGGGTTGCCATGTTTAATAAAGTGGATGTTCCGGTACTGGGAATTATCGAAAATATGGCCTACTTCACACCACCGGATATGCCGGAGAAAAAGTATTACATCTTTGGCAAGCACGGCGCCCGAAAACTCTCCCAAAAACTGGAGGTGCCATTTTTAGGTGAGGTTGCCCTGCAGGAGAATATTCGCGATACAAGTGACCGCGGCACCCCGGTAGTGGAAGCGGAACCCGACTCGCCGGCAGCCGAATCGTTTACGCAGATTGGGAAGCGGGTCAGCCAAGCCTTAGCAACACGCCATCAGGATATGGAGACAACCGAAAAAGTAGAAATTAACATTCGGCCCTAATCTTCAGGTGAGGGCGAATGGCTTCATCATTCGCTCCCGGGGCCTACCGAACCGATCCGTTTCCAGAGCTCTGTTTTAAAGAGCGTTCTGGAATCGCCCGTTCGTGTAAATAGCTCGTTCAGCTCTTGTTCACTCAAATCAGGGTGAGCAATTTTTGCCAG
>SKWF01000209.1 GCA_007129085.1 Balneolaceae bacterium
CGATGCCAAAACTTTTACAATGGATCGCCTGAAGGGAATTTTACTATCCGTTGTGATCGGCGGCCCGCTGCTGGCCGGAATCATCGCCTTTTTTGAGTTTGGCGGAACCTGGGCGTGGCTCTACGCATGGTTTGCCGTAACGGCATTTACCCTGGTGATGCAGTACATCGCCCCAACATGGATCATGCCGCTATTTAATAAATTTGAGCCGCTCGAAGATGGCGAACTGCGTCAGGCGATTGAGGAGTATGCCGACAAAGTAGATTTCCCGCTACAGGGAATTTATGTGATGGACGGCTCCAAGCGCTCATCAAAATCGAACGCCTTTTTTACCGGCTTTGGCAAAAATAAGCGAATCGCCCTGTTCGATACGCTGATCGAAAATCACACCACAGAAGAATTGGTGGCTGTTTTAGCGCACGAAATCGGTCATTACAAGAAAAAGCATATCGTCAAAAATATGACCATCAGCATTCTGCACACGGGAATTATGTTTGCGCTGCTCTCCATTTTCCTGCAGGTCCCCGCTCTGTTTGATGCATTCTTCATGGACCAGATGAGCGTTTACGCCGGGCTGCTCTTTTTCGGGCTGCTCTACTCACCGGTCGAAACCATTCTCGGAATTGTCATGCAGATGATGAGCCGCAAACATGAGTACGAAGCAGACTACTTTGCAGCGTCTACCATCGAACAACCCGAAGAGATGGTAAACGTGCTGAAAAAACTATCGAAAGATAACCTCAGCAACCTGACACCTCATCCATTTTACGTATTTCTCAACTATTCGCATCCCCCGGCGTTACAGCGGATAGAGGCGATTCGGGAAAATGCCTAAAATAAAAAAACCGGCACGGGCAATTAAGCCGATGCCGGTTTAACAATCGTTTAATCTACTTATTAGTATTCCACTCCGGTTCGCTCTTCCTGGATATCATTTATCTTTTCCTGTATTCTCTGCTGGAGTGCAGGATCTTGCTGAACAACATTGTTAAGCTCAACAAATCTTTCCAGGGTTAATTCTTTGTCTTCAAGAATCTGTTCCATCTCATCCTGATCGGCAGCCGGATTCAACTGTCGTTCCATAACTTCAATGGTTGCTTCAGCAAACTCTTCGAGCTCCTCTTCCGGAACGTCTAATTGTGGCTGTTCGGTTTCAGCCTGCATTTGCTGCTCTTGTTGTTCCGGTGCAGGTTGTTGTTGATCGTCTGATGGACCACATCCCGCCAACAATAGACCGATGGATATCGCCAAAACACTTACTGTTTTATAAAGCATAAATAATATTGAACTTTTGATTAACCTTGTCTTTCACATTCTCTAACTACAACTCTTTAAAATTGTTCGAAAATAATTCAATTTATTTTTCTCTTAGTTCATTTCTACTATTCATTTTAAAATTGTTTGAAATCTACATCTTTTAATTGCCTATCATCTCCAGCAATGCGTTAATACAGTCAAAGTTTTTAGAAAAGTGTTTTCGGTGTGATGAACTCCCCATTTATTTCTTCGGCCGTAATTAAATACCTCTCTCCGAAATTTTTCTCCCATATTCAGGGGTACCTAACGCCCTGTGTAAATAAGGAATTATCCCGGGAAACATCTCCTGGAGAATTAATACAGGCCGCATAGGTAGCCGATTTACAATACGCTCTGCCGAACCTTTTTTAATAGCTTTAATCACCGAATCTGCTACTTTTTCTGTTGTTGTAGGTATCAACATTTTTGGTGCGGGCCCGCTTTCTTTCTCCATTCGCGCATACATTCCATCACCCGCCACAAAGCCGGGACAGATAACGGATACACCAACCGATTTACCGGCAAGTTCTACCCGCAGGGAGTACGTAAACTTCACCAACCCGGATTTTACAGCTGCATAAGGAGTTTCGCAGGGAAATCCTGTTTTACCGGCCAACGATGACATATTTACGATATGCCCGCTCCCCCGCTCCAGCATTCCCGGCAATACAGAACGAGTGAGCAACATCGGTGCGGTTAAATTCAGCTCTACGGTTTTCCGTATTTTTTCAGGCTCAAACTGTTCGAATGGAGTTGAATATTCCACCCCCGCATTATTAATCAGTATATCTATCGGCCCAAGCTTCTCCTCACTTTTTTCTACCAACGCCTCCAGCTGGCCCGGGTCTGTAAGATCGGTAGGAATCGAAACCGCCCTCACCCCAAAAGAACGGACGTCTTCGCAAACTTTTTCGAGCTTACCGGCCGAACGGGCTGCAAGCACCATGTTTACCCCCTCTTTGGCAAGTGCCTCGGCAATATGAACTCCAAGACCCCGCGATGCCCCCGTTAGAATAGCGTTCCGATTCTTTAGGTGCTTCATATAACTACCTCTTATCTATACAGTATGCATTTACGATTTTAGTTTGATTCCCTTCGCAACCACAAATTCACCGGGGATATCATATCCCTTTCCGTTTCGGAATTGCGAGATCGAATCGAGGTATTCCTTGTGGGCTTCCTGTTTGGTTTGATCATCAAACTTACGGTAGGCAAGAGCAACGGCACCACCATC
>SKWF01000030.1 GCA_007129085.1 Balneolaceae bacterium
CAAAAAAAGTAGACACAGTGCTAAAACTTCAAATCGTTGGTGGGCAGGCAAACCCTGCTCCTCCGGTAGGTCCAGCTTTAGGCCAGGCCGGCATCAACATTATGGAGTTTTGTAAAGCATTTAATGCACAAACCCAGGATAAAGCTGGTACAATCATTCCGGTTGAAATTACGGTATTTAAGGATAAGTCGTTTTCGTTTAAGACGAAGACACCTCCTGCTGCTGTACTTTTGAAAAAAGCCGCTAAGATTAAATCCGGCTCAGGCGAACCAAACCGAAAAAAAGTAGGAAAGGTTACCTGGACGCAATGTAAGGACATCGCTGAGCAGAAAATGGAGGACCTTAATGCCTTCAATATTGAACACGCTGCTGAGATGATTGCCGGAACTGCAAGAAGTATGGGTTTGAAAGTAATCCGAGACAAATAAGAGGATTTAAGAAATGGCAAATCGAGGTAAGAAATATCGTCAGGTTGCTGAACTTATTGATCCTGATATGGAATACACCATCGAAGAAGCATGCGATCTTGTGCAAAAAACCAAGACCGCAAATTTCGATGAGTCTGTAGATATAGATCTACGACTGGGTGTTGATCCACGTCATGCTGATCAAATGGTTCGCGGCACTGTTTCTCTTCCTAATGGAACCGGTAAAACGGTTCGAGTGCTTGCGTTAGTAAATGAAGCTAAGCAAGAGGAAGCAAAAGAAGCGGGAGCCGACTTTGTGGGGCTCGACGAATACATCGAAAAAATTGAAGAAGGGTGGGCTGATGTAGATGTTATTATCGCTACACCCGATGTAATGGGGAAAATTGGACGTTTGGGTCGGTATTTAGGCCCAAGAGGTTTAATGCCTAATCCAAAAAGCGGAACTGTAACCATGGATGTTGCTGATGCGGTAAATGAATTCAAATCCGGTAAGCTGGATTTTAGAGTTGATAAAGCCGGCATTTTGCATACATCTATTGGCAAGTCTAGTTTTGAACCAAGTGAACTGCGTGAAAATGCAATAGCTTTCCTTCAAACCGTAATGAAGATGCGTCCCGCATCATCTAAAGGCTTGTATATTCGCAGTGCATTTTTGAGTACGACTATGGGGCCAAGTATCCCGGTAAGTCGTTCATCCATTACTTCATTATAGAAACTAAGAGGAATAAAAAATGCCGACATTATCAGAAAAAAAGGCAGTTGTTGAAGAAATTACCGAACAACTGAATAGTTCAAACGGACTCTATATCACAGATTACACGGGAATGTCCGTGAGTGATATGGGTGACATTAGAACGGAATTCAGAAAAGGTGATGTGCGCTATAAAGTATATAAAAATACTTTAGTTCAGCGTGCTATGGAAACAATTGGCGGATATGAAGAGCTAATTCCTCATCTGCATGATCAGAATGGTTTTGCATTTGTTGAAGAGGAGCTGGCGGCGCCGGCGAAAGTGCTTAAAGATTACATTAAGGAAAATGATAAGCCTGCATTTAAGGCGGCCTTAATTGATGGTGATTATTATGGCGAAGAGCATTTGGATACTCTTGCTGCCATGAAGTCTAAGAGCGAAATGATTGGAGAAATTATTGGATTGCTCCAAGCTCCACTATCAAACGTAATAAGTGGTCTACAAGCACAAGGATCGAACATTGCTGGTGCAGTACAGACAATAGCTGAAAAAGAAGAATAACTGAATACAACAATTTAATTTAAACTGACGAACGGAGAAATCTAACAATGGCTGACGTTAAAGAAATCGCAGAACAACTTGTTAACTTAACTATCAAAGAAGCCAATGAATTGGCTCAAGTACTCGAAGAAGAGTATGATATCAAACCAGCAGCTGCAGCTGTAGCTGTAGGCGGACCTGCCGGAGGCGGAGACGCTGATGCAGAAGAACAAACAGAATTCGATGTAATTCTGAAAGCTGCAGGTGGTAAAAAGATTGCAGTAATTAAAGAGGTTCGCGGAATCACTGGATTAGGCCTTAAAGAAGCTAAAGAGCTTGTTGACGGCGCACCAAATCCTATCAAAGAAGGTGTTTCCAAGGATGAAGCTGAAGATCTGAAGAGCAAATTAGAAGATGCCGGAGCTGAAGTAGAGCTTAAGTAAGCCGGTTTTCTTTAAAGCAATTCGTCATAGCCAACGCCTGTAATAGGTGTTGGCTTTTGGCGTCTACAACACAAGTGGTAAAAATCACTTATTATATATGTGTTGAATAAGCAGTATCACATCTTATTATTAACCTAAAGGAGAGGCTTCCTTTTGAGTACTACTATGGAGAAAATCCCATTTACCGACCGACTTTCATTTGGCCGTATTAACCACGTAATAGACTATCCTGATTTCCTGGATATACAGCTTGAGTCATTTAATTATTTTGCTCAGCTCGATATTGCACCTGATGATAGAATTGACCAGGGCCTTCAACGAATTTTCAATGAAAATTTCCCAATTACAGATAGTAGGGAAACACACATTTTAGAATTTGTTTATTACTCGGTTGATACTCCCAAATACAACATGAAGGAGTGCCAAGAGAGAGGGTTAACGTATGCTATACCCCTAAAGGCGAAATTGAGGTTATCTTCTATGGATGAAGATGAAGCCGGTGAAACCATTGAACAAGAGGTTTTTCTCGGAGATCTTCCGTGGATGACCGACCGTGGTACTTTTATAGTTAATGGTGCTGAGCGTGTAATTGTGAGTCAATTGCACAGGTCACCCGGTGTGTTTTTCGGCCAATCCGTACACCCCAATGGTACCCAACTTTATTCTGCACGTGTAATTCCATTTAAAGGATCTTGGATTGAGTTTACGAATGATATCCGTGATGTGTTATGGGCTTATATAGACAGGAAAAAGAAGATTCCTGCAACTACTCTACTCCGTGCTCTAGGATTTTCTACAGATATGGATATCCTTAGCCTCTTTGAAATGTCGGAAGAGGTGGAATTTGGCACAAAGAAAACGTTTAAGAGTAAAGTAGTCGGTGAACGTCTCGCAACTGAAATAACAGTTGAAGAAACTGAAGAGGTTGTAGATGATGAAACCGGTGAAGTGACTGAAGCAACGAGTCGTAAAACACTTCTTGAACGAGATCATGAAGTTACGGAAGAAGATTATGATATCTTTAAGGAAGCCGGAATCAAAAAGGTTCTAATTCAAAAAATTGACGCAGAAGAGTCGGAACGATCCGTGGTGATGAATACGCTCCGAAAAGATTCTTCGCATGACGAAAATTCCGCTCTTGGTGAAGTTTACCAACAGATTCGAACAGGTGAAATGCCTGATCCGGAAACAGCTCGACAAGTACTTGAGCGATTATTCTTTAGTGATAAAAAATATGACCTTGGAGAAGTTGGTCGATATCGCCTTAATAAGCGACTGAAGGTAGATGTAGATCCTGAAATTCAGTATCTGACGAAAGAAGATGTTGTAGCTATTGTTAAAGAGGTTATTCGTCTTAAAGAAATGAAATCTCAAGTTGATGATATTGATCACTTGAGTAACAGGCGTGTACGAACAGTAGGAGAGCAGCTTGGCCAACAGTTTGCTGTTGGACTTGCCCGAATGGCACGTACAATACGTGAACGAATGAACTCGCGAGATGCTGAGCAGTTAACGCCACAGGATCTTGTAAATGCGCGAACCATTTCAAGTGTAATTAACAGCTTTTTTGGTACAAATCAGCTCTCACAGTTTATGGATCAAACCAATCCAATAGCTGAACTTACGCACAAACGTCGTATGTCAGCTCTGGGACCTGGTGGTTTGACGCGTGAAAGAGCCGGTTTTGAGGTTCGTGACGTTCACTACACTCACTATGGACGTCTTTGCCCAATTGAAACACCTGAGGGACCAAACATTGGTTTGATTACCTCTCTCTGTATTCATGCCAAGGTAAATGATTTTGGATTTATCGAAACTCCTTATCGAAAAGTTCATGAGGGTTCGGTTACGGATAACATTGAATACCTCGCCGCTGAGCAAGAAGATGAGACAATTATTGCACAGGCAAATGCACCACTGGATGATAGTGGCGGATTTGTTAATGAGTCAATTTTCTCAAGATTTCGCGATAGTAATGTAGGTTTGGCGAAACCCGATGAAATTGAATATATGGATGTTTCTGCCAACCAAATTACATCACTGGCAGCGGCTTTAATTCCATTTATTGAGCATGATGATGCTAACCGTGCATTGATGGGATCAAACATGCAGCGTCAAGCAGTACCACTGCTCCGGCCTGATTCTCCAATTGTTGGAACAGGGCTCGAACAGCGTGCAGCGAAAGATTCGCGTGCAATTATCAGTGCTGAAGGCGATGGAGAAGTTGTTTATGTAAGTGGCGATGAAATTAGAGTTCGATACGACAGATCAGAAGTTGAAGAGAACTGCTATTTCGATGAAGGAATTAAATCGTACAAACTCAGAAAGTTTGAGCGAAGTAATCAGGATACAACTGTAAATCAGCGTCCAATAGTAGATGTTGGCGATAAAGTAAAAGAAGGCGATGCTATTGCAGATGGTTGTGCCACGCAAAAAGGTGAACTCGCACTAGGAAGAAACCTGCTTGTAGCATTTATGCCATGGAGAGGATATAATTTTGAGGATGCGATTGTTATTAGTGAGCGCATTGTTCAGGATGATATTTATACTTCCATTCACATCACTGAATTTGAACAACAGGTTCGTGATACAAAACGTGGTGAAGAAGAACTTACTCGTGAAATACCGAATGTAAGTGAAGACGCTACGAGTGATTTGGATGAAAAAGGAATGATTCGCGTAGGTGCAAAAGTTGAGCATGGCGATATTCTTGTAGGGAAAATTACACCGAAAGGTGAAACAGATCCTACACCTGAAGAAAAACTACTTAGAGCTATCTTTGGTGACAAAGCCGGAGATGTGAAAGACGCCTCTTTGAAAACACCACCAGGTGTAAAAGGGGTTGTTATTGATACCAAACTCTTTAGCCGTAAGCGAGATGAACAAATCTCTCGTAAAGAGGAGAAGAAGTTGGTTGAACAGGAAAATGAGCGCCATTCACGTAAATTGGCCGATTTAAACTCAAAATGGGCTGATAAAATGTATAGCCTGTTGAGAGATAAAACATCACCGGGTGTATACAACTACAGTGGTGTTGAACTGATCCCTAAAGGGGAGAAGTACAAGAAATCGGTATTTGAAGAATTAGACCCTATTAATATCAATGAAAATATTGATTGGGCTACAGATGAAGAGCTTGTTGAACACGTACGATTGTTGTTCAAAAACTATCGCGATCTTAGAAGAGATATCGATACTGATGCCAAGCGACGTAAGTATCAAATACAAGTAGGTGATGAGTTACCACCTGGCATAATCCAGAAAGCAAAAGTTTATGTTGCTAAAAAACGTAAGCTACAGGTTGGTGATAAGATGGCCGGTCGACACGGGAATAAAGGCGTGATTGCAAAAGTAGTTCCGCAGGAGGATATGCCGTTTATGAAAGATGGAACTCCGGTTGATATTGTTTTGAACCCGCTTGGTGTACCTTCACGTATGAACCTCGGCCAAATTTACGAAACCATTCTTGGTTGGGCCGGGCTTAAAATGGGTGTAAAATATGCTTCACCAATATTTGATGGAGCCTCCTATGATCAAGTACAAGAAGAGCTTAAAAAAGCAGGACTTCCTGAAGATGGGCGAGTAACCCTTTATGATGGAAGAACAGGCCATGCATTGGATCAGCAGACAACTGTTGGTGTAATGTATATGCTGAAGTTAAATCACTTGATTGAAGATAAAATGCACGCTCGTTCGATTGGGCCATACTCACTTATTACACAGCAGCCATTGGGTGGTAAAGCACAATTTGGTGGTCAGCGACTTGGTGAGATGGAAGTTTGGGCACTCTACGCATATGGTGCTGCCAACATTCTGAAAGAGATGCTCACTGTAAAAAGTGATGACGTAAAAGGACGATCTAAGGTATACGAAGCCATTGTTAAAGGAGAAAACCTCCCTGAAGGCGATATACCTGAATCATTCAAAGTACTTTTACGCGAACTTATGGGTCTCGGTCTCGAAATCCATATAGATTAGAATTTGTTCTGTTAATTAAATCCAAATCGGAGGTTTTCCTTTGCCGTCAACAAAAACATTAACTGTTACGAAAGACTTCTCTAATATTGGAATATCGTTGGCATCTGCCGAAACGATACTTTCAAGATCACACGGAGAAGTTTTAACTCCAGAAACGATAAATTACAGAACATTCAAACCGGAAATGGATGGTCTCTTTTGTGAGAAAATTTTCGGGCCTGTAAAAGATTACGAATGTCACTGTGGTAAATATAAGCGTATTCGCTATAAGGGTATTATCTGCGACCGTTGTGGTGTAGAAGTAACCCGTAAAGCGGTTCGCCGTGAACGTATGGGGCACATTACCCTTACCGTTCCTATTGTACACATATGGTATTTTAAGTCACTGCCAAGTAAAATTGCTTACCTGCTTGGCTACTCCTCGAAGAATCTTGACCGGATTATCTACTACGAAACCTTTGTAGTGATTAACCCCGGACTTGCAAGAGATTTAGGCTACAAACGTGGCGATCTGATCTCTGAAGAGGAAAAGTTTGATATTATGGATCAGCTTCCGGAAGATAATTACGATCTGGAAGAGGATGATGAAGATAAATTTGTGGTAAAAGATGGTGCAGAAGCTGTACAAGATCTTCTTACCGATATGGATCTTGACGGACTTGCATATCAGCTGCGTTACGAAGTGAAGAATGAAACTTCGCAAATGCGTAAAAAGAAAAAGCTGAAGCGTCTCCAGGTAATCGAATCTTTCCGTGCTGCTAATCAGCACACAGAGAACAATCCAAACTGGATGGTGCAGGGTGTAATTCCGGTTATACCACCAGAGTTGCGTCCACTTGTACCACTTGAAGGAGGTCGATTTGCTACATCAGACCTCAATGATCTTTATAGACGAGTAATTATCCGTAATAACCGATTGAAGCGGTTGATGGATATAAAAGCTCCTGACGTTATTCTCCGTAATGAGAAGAGAATGCTCCAGGAAGCTGTAGACTCTCTTTATGATAACTCAAGAAAATCTAACGCGGTACGAAATAACAACCGCCCACTGAAATCCCTCAGTGATATGCTGAAAGGGAAAAGTGGACGTTTCCGTCAAAACTTGCTCGGTAAGCGTGTTGATTATTCAGGCCGTTCCGTAATTGTTGTTGGACCAAGCCTGAAAATGCACGAATGTGGTCTTCCAAAAGAGATGGCCATTGAGCTTTACAAACCATTTGTCATTCGACGACTGATTGAACGTGGTTATGTAAAAACCGTAAAAAGTGCGAAGAAGGTAGTTGATCGACGAGATCAAGTTGTATGGGAAGTTCTTGAGAATGTAATTGATGGACACCCTGTGCTTCTTAACCGTGCACCTACACTTCACAGGTTGGGTATTCAGGCGTATCAGCCGGTATTGATTGAAGATAAAGCTATTCGCTTGCATCCACTTTCATGTACTGCATTTAACGCTGACTTTGATGGTGATCAGATGGCTGTTCACTTGCCGTTAAGCCATGATGCGGTTATGGAAGCTTCTGTATTGATGCTTGGATCGCATAACATTTTAAGTCCTGCTAGTGGTGGCCCTGTTGCGGTACCATCACAGGATATGATTCTTGGTATCTATTACATGACCAAGATGGGTAATGGCAAAATGGGTGAAGGTAAATCTTTCACTGATACCGATGAGGTTTTGGTAGCATATGATCAAGGGAAACTTGATATGCACGCCAAGATCAATGTTCGGGTCTTGGTTAAACAAGATGACGGATCCATGAAACGGGAATTGGTGAAAACTACTACAGGCCGTGTACTATTCAATAATATTATTCCGGACGAAGTTGGCTTTTTTAACAGAACATTAGGTAAAAAAGAACTTCGAAATCTCATTGGAGATATATATAACGGAGTTGGACCAGTTGAAACGGCCACTTTCCTCGATAATATGAAGGACACAGGGTTTGAAAAAGCTACTGTAGGTGGACTTTCTTTCAGCCTTGAAGACATTATCATCCCGGATGAAAAACAGCAGCTAATCGATAAAGCGCAAAGTGATGTAGCTGAAATCCAGGACCGATATGAGATGGGTTTCATTACTGATAATGAGCGTTACAATCAGGTTATTGATAAGTGGACAAGTACCACAAACCGTGTATCTGAAACGCTGTTTAAGAGCTTAACCGAAGATAAGGATGGGTTTAATGCTGTCTATATGATGGCTGACTCAGGTGCTCGTGGTTCAAAAGAGCAGATTCGACAGCTCGGTGGTATGCGTGGATTGATGGCAAAGCCACAGAAAAGTTCCATGCAGCAAGGAAACGAGGTAATTGAAAATCCAATTCTCTCCAGTTTCCGTGAGGGACTAACCGTACTCGAGTACTTTATCTCAACTCACGGTGCTCGTAAAGGTCTAGCTGATACAGCGCTAAAAACAGCGGATGCCGGTTATCTAACTCGACGACTTGTAGATGTTTCCCAGGATATCATTATCAACGAAAAAGATTGTGGTACTCTGCGGGGAATTAAAATGCAGGCGCTGAAGGATAACGAAGATGTTATCGAGAGCCTTGAAGATCGTATTGTTGGCCGAGTGTCAATGCACGAAATAGTTGACCCAATTAGTGATGAGGTTATTAGTGAACCAAACGAACTAATTACGGAAAAAGTAGCAAGTAAAATTGCCGAAACATCTATTGAAGAAGTAGAGATTCGGTCAGTACTTACTTGTGAAACTGAGCGTGGTGTTTGTGCCAAGTGTTACGGACGTGATATGTCTAAAACAGGAATGGTTCAAGTTGGTGAAGCTGTAGGTGTTATTGCAGCTCAATCAATTGGTGAGCCAGGTACACAGTTGACACTTAGAACATTCCACGTTGGTGGTACGGCTTCTCGAATGGAGGCTGACTCTCAGCACAAAGCTAAATTTGATGGTAAAATTGAATTTGAGAACCTCCGGGTTGTTGAATACGATGATGGCGAAGAGATACACAATGTGGTTCTAAGCCGTGCCGGTGAAATGAAGATTGTCGGAGAAGATGGAAGTGTCTTGAATACCTACAATGTGCCTTACGGTGCAGAAATGATGGTAGAAGAGGGTGATAAAGTGATGAAAGGAATGCCACTAAGTAAGTGGGATCCATATAACGCACTTATCTTTAGTGAAATTGAGGGTACCATTGAGTACAAAGATATCATTGAAGAAGTTACCTTTACGGCTGATACCGATTCTCAAACCGGTCACCGTGAAAAAGTAATTATCGATTCCAGAGACAGATCACTTGTACCTACACTTGTAGTGAAAGGCAAGGATGACAAAATTCGCGAAAGTACTCTACCTGTAGAAACTCATATTACCGTCGAAGATGGTGAAAAAGTTCAGGCAGGACAAGTATTGGCGAAAATTCCACGTGCTGCTTCTAAATCGAAGGATATTACAGCAGGTCTTCCACGTGTTACAGAACTGTTCGAAGCACGTTCACCAAGCGATCCCGCAGCTGTTTCAGAAATTGACGGTATTGTTAAGATGGGTGGCCGTAAGCGTGGCTCACAAGAAGTAATTGTTGAAAGTAAAGACGGTACGGATGAGAAGAAGTATCTGATTTCACTTTCCAAGCATATTCTTGTTCAGGAGAATGATTTTGTTAGGGCCGGACAGGCACTTTCGGATGGAACCATTCCTGCACAGGAGATCTTGAACATTATGGGCCCATACGCTGTACAATCTTATCTGGTTAATGAAATCCAGGAAGTTTATCGACTACAGGGTGTGAAGATAAATGACAAGCACATTGAAGTAATTGTGCGAACCATGATG
>SKWF01000095.1 GCA_007129085.1 Balneolaceae bacterium
ATTGTACAAGCACACCAACGGTGTACCCTCCTCGATCTTCCGGCAGTTCCCGTGATGCCGTGCCGATTCCCGCTTTAAAACCGAGTGCTCTCGTTCCGGTTCCGGCACCTACATTTCCCTCTGCAACCGGGCCACTTTCTGCAGATTCAATAGCTGCATGCACATCATCGGTAGAGACGACCCGCTCGCGGATATTATTTAGGTTTCCATCGTTTGTTTCTCCCACAACCGGATTCACAGAACCTACATTTTCGTTTCCGGGTTGATTGAGTACGTAATCGGCCACACCGTGTGCAACATCAAAAATGCTGAGCGTATTGGTGAGCGCCAGCGGAGTTTCCAGTTCGCCCAGTTCCCGTACTTGCGAAAACCCGAGCGCTTTGCCGAAGCCGTTCCCCACGTAAACAGCTGCCGGCACCCGGTCTCGAAACAGGTTTCCGCTGTGGGGCAGAATAGATGTAACCCCGGTGCGGATATCTTCGCCCTCAATAAGAGTTTGATGACCCACCATAACACCATCTACATCGGTGATGGCGTTATAAGCTCCCGGAGATAAAATACCGGGCGAAATTCCGAGGTCCCGAACCCGTTCTCGATCCTGGGCATGAATTTCGGCAGTGAAAACAAAAAGAAGAAGTAAGCAGATATATTTCATGGTTCCGGTGGTTAAACGGTTACTGTTTTTTTGAGATAAAGTCCCCCTTTGAAGGGGGAAGTGAGCGGAGCGAAACAGGGGGATGATCGCCATAGTTACAGAAAGCTCGGAATTTAATACTTAAGCACATTTAATCATCCCCCATTGCCCCCTTCAAAGGGGGACACTCCTGGGAAAAACTTATAATTTATCAAATAGGTATAGAAATTCAGTTAATACCTCGGTGGCTATGCTTAGAAGTAGGATCATTCAACCCGAGTGAAAAGTACATTTTTTGCCCGGCTGGATGAGACTTCAAACCCGATAATTTCTCCCGAATGCTCGTTGAACTCAAAATCCCAGGAGCCGGCGCTCCACTCTAGTTTATCCTCTTCGGTCATAAATCCATTGGGGGAATTTCGCCGGTTCAGTTTTAAATTTCCATCTTCTACGGTGAGTTTGTATTCAATGGGGAGTTCATCATTCCGAAAGGTTCCCCCGAATGGATCGAGGTACGCTTCAAATTGATCCTGCAGAAACAGGTCGGAGAGTTTAAAGTTGAGATCTTCGGGGTCTGCATCTCCGCGGTTGCAGAGGGTGATGAACGAGTACCCCTGCCCAGGGAATCGCCTGTAGTCAGTTCGGAATCCCATAAATGATCCGCCGTGGCCAACCATCTCCTGACCTTTGCGTTTTTCTACGTTGAGCCCCCAGCCGTAATCGAGGGTATCATCGTCAGCCATTGCCGGGGTGGTCATTCGGGCTTTCAATTCGTTGGCTTCTTGCAGGGTAATGCCATCTTCCCACTCAAGATTTCCGTACCAGAAGGATTCCCAAATTCCCCAATCGCGCAGGGTGGAGTAGAGTCCGCCCGGCCCCACGCCCTGGAACATGCCGAGATAGGTTCGGCTGAAATGTTCTCCGCCGGGCTCGTAGCTGATGGCGCGGTAGGGAATGAGTCTCATACGGTTATCGTGAAAATGGGTGGATTTCATCCCGAGTGGCTTAAAAAACTCCTCTTCCGCAAATTCAGCAAGGGATTTTTCTGTGATTTCTTGAACTAAATATGCTAGCGTGGTGTAGCCGCTGTTGGTGTAGGAGTAGTCGGTCCCGGGATCAAATTTTAGCGACTCACCGTTGTAAATCACCTCCATATAGTCTTCAATATCCATCGGGTTGTTGACGGGAATTCCGGCGATATCCATCAAGCCGTAGATGTCGGGCAGGCCGGATGTATGGCTGAACAGGTGACGAATTTCTACATCAGCGGCGTAATCGGGCCAGTCGTTGATATATTCTGATACGGGCAGATTTTCATCCAAATCACCCCGCACAACCAATAGGCCGGCTGTGGCAGCGGTTACGTGCTTGGAGACCGAAGCCATGTAAAATGCGGATGAATCACTGAGTGGAATATTGTAATCAAGATTTGCCGCACCAAAAGCGTTTTGATAGACAGTTTCACCCTCATGAAATACGGATACGGCGCAACCCGGCTCTTTGTCACTATCGAAAATGGTGAAGATCTCTTCGATGTTTTCCACGGAGACTCCTTTAACGGATTCTGAGTCATTTGGAGCGTAATCCGTCGGAGCTGTTGCGGTCCAAATCAACCCGGAAAGCAGGAGAAGGATTGCGAAGTAGCTGGTTAGTTTCATTTTTGTGGTATTTGTAGGTTTATAAAATTTGATTGAGATCTGAGGCTGTCCAAAAAGGGCTGCAAAGAAATCATTAATCATCAACATCGTCATGCCGGACTCCGATCCGGCATCTCCTGCTTTTAATAGAGATAGGAGATCTCGCTGGCGCGTTCAAAAGATGAGCGCATCGAGTGCGGGATGACGCCCTTTTTGGACAGCTGCTAGTCTTTCGGTAAATCAACGTTCAAC
>SKWF01000185.1 GCA_007129085.1 Balneolaceae bacterium
CTACCATATCCACTTTTTCCACGGATGGGTGTTTCAAAACTTCTCGTGCAGTTCCACCATCGCCCCCACCAATAATTAACACCCGCTTGGGATTTGGATGGGTAAACATTACGGTATGACTAATCATCTCGTGGTAGACAAACTCATCGCGTTCACTGAGCATCACCATCCCGTCGATCGTCATCAGGTTCCCCCAGCTGTCCGTTTCATAAACCTCCACCAGCTGATAATCAGACTGTTCAGAAAAGAGCAGTTTTTTTAGCCCAATGGTCAGGCCGGTGCGTTCATTGTAATACTCGTTGTATTGTATGGGCATATCTCAAGGTACAAGGTTCAGGGTGGCAGGGATGACTATAGAAAAAGAAGTCTCAAGACTCAAATCTCAAGACTCCTGACTATTATTTATACCAAAGTACGGCGGCAGCAAATACTGCCCCGCAGGTTTCAATTTTATGCTCTATTCCAAAAGATTTAATCTCTTTCAGCTTTCGGCCTCGATACTCAAACCCATCAACAACCATCTGGCGCACAATACCTTCTACAGTGTCCAAATCGGCATGGTCTTCAAACTCCATGATTACGCCCGGTTCAGAATCATCTTCAGGAATACCAACTGCAACAGCTGCGGATATTAACCGGCCCGGTGTATTTCCGTCGATTGTTGCATATGCAAGAGGAACCAATCCCCCCTTTGGAAAACTAATATCACTGACTGAAACCTGCTCAGCTGCAGGAGGCAGTATGCTGCTCATTCTCATTAAATTTGTATCGCCAACTCCGGCCTGCAACAACGCTTTATCAAAAGCATTTAAGCGGGTTCTACCCTCGGCAGCCCCCTTTACAAGGGTATAAATATTTGGAGTTTTCACCATCTTAAGCGTTGGATCTATCTGCATTATCTATTCAGTTTTACTTTCTTCATTCGGTTTAAACAGCAATTTTTGTCCGGGCGGAACTTTAAACATTCCTCTTTTCATCTCCATGCTTGATACGTTCTCAGACCCAAACGCATTTTTCAGGTACTCCTGGATTATCCATGGATCGATAGTATCGCCACAGGTAAAAATATCAACAGCAGCATAATTATATTCCGGCCAGGTATGAATTGTGACATGTGACTCTGCAATCACAATCACGCCACTGATTCCATAGGGATTAAATTTATGAAAATTGTGTGATACGATTGTAGCCTGCGATTTTTTCGTCGCCTCCAACATCGAGTGCTCAATATGTTCAACATCATTTAATTTTGATTCTTTACAGTCATAAAGTTCGACAAGAATTTGTCGTCCAAGTGCTTCCATAATTGTCTCTATCAATATTTAAATAAAAAAGCCGGGTTTTAGTGAAAAAAGAAGTTGACAAATAGTCATATTATTCTGTCCATACGTAATTAATAATTTACTGTATACTCGAACAGGATCACAGTTACAAAACACTAAAAATACGCAGAAATAATTCCATTATGATAGAGCCGCATAAAAAAATCTCAAAAAAAGATTCTCTTGATCTTTATCGACTATTACTTCGTCCTCGATTGATAGAGGAGCGGATGCTAACGCTTTTGCGGCAGAACAAAATCAGCAAGTGGTTTTCCGGCATCGGCCAGGAGGCGATCTCCGTTGGAGTTGCATCTGCGGTGGATGAGAACGATTATCTGTTACCTATGCACCGAAACCTCGGCGTTTTTACCACCCGCGGCGTTCCACTCTATACCTTGTTTTGTCAGCTTTTTGGCAAAGTAGACGGATTTACCGGCGGCCGCGATCGATCCTTCCACTTCGGTACAACAGAACACCGTATTTTTGGGATGATCTCTCATCTCGCCGCAACAATGCCCGTGGCTGATGGAATTGCGCTTGCACAAAAATTAAAAGATGAAGATCGAGTAGCGATAAGTTTCTGTGGAGATGGCGGAACCAGTGAAGGTGATTTTCATGAAGCTCTGAATCTTGCCGGTGTGTGGAAGTTGCCCGTCATATTCATGATTGAAAACAATGGATACGGCCTCTCCACTCCTACATCTGAGCAGTATGCTTGCGAAAACCTTGTTGATCGGGCTGCGGGTTATGGGCTCGAAGGAATGAAAATTGACGGCAACGACTTTTTTGCCGTTACAGAAGTAGTTGAAAAAGCCCGCGAACTTGCTCTTCAAGGCAAACCGGTTCTCATTGAAGCGGAAACATTTCGAATGCGTGGCCACGAAGAGGCATCCGGTACGTTTTATGTTGAGGATGAGCTCTTTGAAGAGTGGAAGCCGAAAGATCCCATCCATCGATTTGAGCAGTGGATAAAAGAAACACACGGAGTTGATAAAAAAGAGTTAGCCTCTTTAAAGAAGGAGATCACAGAGAGTTTTGAACCGGATCTGCAAAAAGCATTAATTGCAGAAGAGCCTCAATTTGATGAAGCCGAAGAACGCAGTCGGGCCGGATTAACGAAAAGTTCTAAGAGTAATGAGAATGGAATTGATTCTGAGAGTTCAGAAAAGCGGGTCATTGA
>SKWF01000057.1 GCA_007129085.1 Balneolaceae bacterium
CCCCCCGGCCCAGGAATCGATCAGTGAGGAGGCCGTGGAAAGCCTGGTGAACCAGCTGCAGCAGGAAAATCAACTGATGGTAGCTGCGATGTACGAACAACTGAGCGAACAGCAAGATGAACAGCTAAACCGCGCAATGGCCGACCTGGCCGAGTATTACGAAATGCAGCGTGAACGAGACCTGATGCTGGTAGCCGAAGGATTTGCTCAACTCGAGGAGGAGACAACGGATCGTTTTATTCAAACCAATGAAGCGATCGGAGATATTTTTTACGCACTTTATAACCAATAAACCGGTATAGCCATGAAACTGTTAAGAACCATTATTTCCCTGCTTTTACTGATACTATCCCTGATTTTACCAAACCAACTACCTGCGCAGGACAACGCTCTACATCAGGATATCCGGATGGCAGAGACCATTCTGGGAGAGATGATGACCGACAATGAGTCTGAATTTCCACTGCGCGGCGGCAATGCCCGTCATGTGCAGGGAGAATATATGGAAGGGTATGGCCTGCATTTTACAATCGGGTCTAACATCAACCCGCGGCGAATTACGTTTGAACGAACTCGGGACAGATCACGGGGGGAAGAGAGTGCAGAAAGCAGATCCCCGGAGGAAGCGCGGGACCGGATGGAATCGATCATGAGAAATTTCCTGCAGGATTATACGGTAGTGGCCCGTCACCTGGATGAAAACGAAAACGTGCGGGTTTCGTACGGACTACCGGGCGAGTTTAGTGTGCAGCGAATATTAAGACACCACCGGGACGGGTCAACTGACAAGATGGAAATCCCGAAACTATCGGCCGTGGTTTCTGTAGGAGATGTGATGAGCTATCGTGGAGGAAATATGTCGGACGAAGAGTTTCAGCAGCGCATCCGTATTGAAGACCTGTCGGATGTGGAATATGGGGAAGATCTGTCAATATTTTCATCCATTCTGAAGTCATCCCTCGATAGAGCGGAACTTGAACATCTTCGGGTTCAAAGAGAGCCTGAATTTCAGTATATCCCGGGGATGGGCGTGCATTACAAGGTGAATCTTCATAACAGGCCATTTTTGAGATTCCCGGAAATCAGAAGAGTTGCGCGGATGATTGATCAACAAGATCTTGATGATGTAGACGTAAATATTGATCTGGGGGAGGTGGAGTTTGATGGAGAAAAAATGCGGTTTGAAACTCCTCAAATCGACTTCAAAATGGATACCATTCGCATAAATCTTGGCAATGTTTCCGACAGCCTGAATATCAACTTTGAGGAGATGCGCAGGCAGCTTGAAGAGACAAGACAGCATCTGGAAAAATCCCGCGACCAGCTTCAGCAGCATTTCCGGTTTGATATTGCTGATCGGGACACGATCGACTATTCGGAGGATAAAGAGAAGGTTATGAATCGGGTTACAAAGACGCTTGAGGATTACGGGCAAACGCTCCGGTCGCTGGGAGAGAATGAATTTTTGACCATCACCATTAACTGGAGAGGTCGCGACCTTCCCGAACGGACGGTTATTCGTATTTCGAGAGAAGACCTGTTCTTCGGGCGTGATGCGGTCATTAAGGACCACGAACGTCGGAGCAGGTAAGCAGTACCCCGGTTAGCCTGACCGGGGATTAGGGTTGAATGGTTGGATTGTAAACCTTGGTAAAACCAGCGGGCAGGCTGCCCGCTGTACGTATCCCGGGCAGCTTGCCCGGGAATCGCGAAGTGTTTATAGGAGCAAATTATTAGAAATTTATGCTCATCTTTGCTATTCAGTTACAGGGAGTTAATATTTTCAAGAGTAAAATTAAGAGATAATCAAGATATGTATAGATGCCATATTACGAGAGAAATCTTCCGCATTGGCAAGAACCGGGTGCTGAATATTTTGTGACGTTTAGATTAGCAGGTACGTTACCAAAGGAGTTGATACTTGAGCTTCAAAATCAGCGAAAAGCTATTTCAAGTAAGTTTGGGGCAGATAGGAAGATTCCGAGAGTTACTCATCGTCTTGAAGCTGTATTTTTCAAGAAGTATGAATCTTTGTTGGACGGGAGTTCATATGGACCTGACTGGTTAAAGGAAGAAAAGATAGCTTCTATAGTGAAAGAGGCTATTCATTATCGGGATCAAAAAGAGTACGATCTTTATGCTTTTTGCATAATGAGTAATCATGTGCATATGGTGTTTAAAGATCTTGCATCGCCTAAAAGTTCAATTGTTAAAGATTACTTTCCTGTTACCGAGATGTTGAAAAACCTAAAGTCCTACACGGGTCTACAGGCCAATAGGGAATTGGATAGGAAAGGTTCTTTTTGGCATGAGGAGAGTTATGACCACATGATTCGAAATGATGAATCACTTGAAAGAATTATTTCCTACACTATCAATAACCCGGTAAAAGTAAATTTGGTGAAAACCTGGAGGGAGTGGCCACACACTTATTGTAAGCCGGAATTTGCAAAAGGTTTTGATGAATAAGTTATGGAGGGAAATTACTGTTAATGGACAGGCTGTTCGTCGTACGTATCCCGCCTGGGAATTTAAGTTGAATGGCAGGGGTTTAGACCTTGGAAAATCAGCGGGCAAGCGTACCCCGGGCAGCTTGCCCGGGAGGTAGAGATTAAAGATTGAATTAAATGTTTCGAAATAAAAACAACGGACAAGTTCCGGTTTAAACGCAGTCGGAATTTCTTATCTCACTATCTTTTGACGTATTTCGTTGTGCAGTTCAAATGAGATAGAATCGAATGGGAAAATTAATGAAGGATTTTGACGGACAGGCTGTCCGTCGTACGTACCACAGGCAGCTTGCTTGAGACAGAGCTAAAACATTGGGCAGTGCACTCGGAAAAGATCAGCGGACAAGCTGTCCGCTGTACTTTCTCAATCAAAAACCACTTCTTTCTTAAGGGCTTTTTCGAGAAGCCGGTCATATTCTTCTGCCGAAATTTCAACACAGCCGAACTGGGCGAGGTGTTCAGTGTAGAACTGGGTGTCCCATAACTCAAATCCACGTTCATCAAGCCGCTGATGACAGTGCCACAGCGCTACTTTATCTGCTTCCGTGGCTCGTTTGAACATCGACTCGCCGCAAAATGCAGCACCGACAGAAACGCCGTAGAGTCCGCCGACCAGCGCATCATCTTCATCAAATATTTCTACTGAGTGGGCGTAACCCGCAAGGTGGAGTACTTCATACGAATTGATGATTATGTCCGAAATCCACGTGGTTTCGCGATCGGCACACGCTTCTATCACATCCCGAAAGCAGGTGTTGATTCTGCACTCATACCGCCCCTGGCGGATGATCCGCTCCACGTTGCTCGACACTTTGAATTGGTCCATCGGAATAACTCCACGTTGACGGGCTGAGTACCAGTTTACGTCCTCATCATCCCGCGTTTCGCTCATGGGAAAAACGCCGCGGCGATATCCATCTAGCAAAACTTCAGGAGGAATGATTTTTTGGGATGAGTCTTGATTCATAAATCAAACTCCGGCTTGATGAACGTGGAAATTACAAGTACAGCACGGATAATATTACTGTCCGGTTTCGGCCGTGGGAGTTCCGTTGTTAATGACTTCGTAAATGAAATAGGGCGGAATATTCAGCATCTCGAACTCTGTTTCGTAATTGCCGAATACTTCCATTACGGGCTCTTTCAAATGCCCGCTGGTTTGATAGGCCAAAAACTTCCCTTTCTGTTTTAGGATATCTTTGGTCGCTTTAAGGATGATTCGTTTACGATCCATATCAAAAAATGAAAACGGAATTCCGGATAGTACATAATCGACACTGCCCAGATCCTTTTCGTTAAGTACATCACGCACATCCCCGGCAAGAATATTGTGGATTTCAACACGTGGGTCGTCAATGGTATCCCGAAGGTGACCGGCAAAGTTTTTATTGGCTTCGATGAGAATCAGGCGGGAGCCTTCGCTCATAT
The DNA here is from genome assembly GCA_007129085.1 of Balneolaceae bacterium. GTDB lineage: Bacteria > Bacteroidota > Rhodothermia > Balneolales > Balneolaceae > SW132. Next base: position 3,939 of record SKWF01000057.1, read on the forward strand.
TTTCGATCAAATATTTTGTAAAAGCACCATCACCGGGACCGTATTCAACAAGCAGAAAATCTTCGGAAAAATCGATATGCGTGCACACTTTTTTTACACAGCGGCGTGAGGTGGGAATGACGGAGGCTACATCTTTATCTTTAACGAATGTTTTAAAAAAGTCGATTTTTCCCATTGCTATAATCTATTATTAGAGTTCTTTTTCCAGTTTTTCTATTTGATCGCGAATTCTTGCGGCCTCCTCGAATTCCATATTTTTGGCGGCTTGACGCATAGAGCTTTGCAAATAATCGAGAAATTTATCCTTGCTTTCAAATGTAACTTCATCCATTGCGGGATTTGCCCGGTATTGGATTCCTTCTTCTGCAACTTTTACCACTTCAAGATAATCTTCTTCATCATCAATATCGTCGCCTCCAAAATCAAAATCTTTGGTGGAGATTAATGATGGATCTACAAGTGGTTTAAGTTCTTTCTCAATGGTTTTCGGCGTAATGCCGTGCTCCTCATTATAATCACTCTGAATTTTTCGGCGCCGTTCGGTCTCTTCAACTACCTTTTGAATGGCGTTGGTCATTTTATTGGCGTAAAGAATCGCTTTACCGCCAACGTTACGAGCTGCACGACCCACAATTTGGAAGAGAGCCGTTTCCGATCGCAGAAACCCTTCTTTATCGGCATCTAAAATTGCCACAAGGCTTAGCTCGGGAATATCAATTCCTTCTCGCAGCAGGTTAATTCCAACAAGCACATTAAAATCACCACGACGAAATTTGTAGAGCACTTCAACCCGCTGCATCGCATCCAGCTCACTGTGCATGTATGCCGCGCTGATCCCGAGGTTTTTCAGGTATTCGCTGAGCTCTTCACTCAATCGTTTCGTTAAAGTAATACAGAGAACGCGCTCATTTTTCTTCACACGCTCTTGGATTTCATCAAGCAGATCATCCACTTGACTGTCGAGCGGACGAACCTCAATTTCCGGCTCCATCAAACCGGTTGGACGAATAATCTGCTCCACAAATACACCGTCTGATTTTTCAAGCTCATAATCGGCCGGCGTTGCACTTACAAAGATCGCCTGATTCACCATCGTTTCCCACTCATCAAACGTAAGTGGCCGGTTATCGAGGGCTGATGGCAATCGAAATCCATGCTCTACAAGCTCCATTTTTCGAGAGCGGTCGCCGCCGTACATGGCGCCAATTTGGGGGACGGTTTGATGGCTCTCATCAACCACAAGCATAAAATCATCCGGAAAATAATCGAACAGGCAGTATGGGCGCTCACCCGGTTTACGTGCACTCAGGTAGCGCGAATAGTTCTCAATGCCGGAGCAGTACCCGATCTCCTGCATCATTTCGATATCAAAAAGCGTGCGCTGCTCAATCCGTTTGGCCTCTAGAAATCGCTGCTCATCCCTCAGAATATCCACGCGATTGTGCATCTCATCACGGATCTGTTTGATGGCTTCATCAAGCCGGCCCTTGGATGTTACATAGTGCGAGGCGGGAAAAATTCGAAACTCCTGCACCTCCTCTTTTACATTCCCGGATTGAACGTCAAAAATCTCGAGTGTTTCAATTTCATCGCCCCACATGGAGATCCGCAGGGCATCTTCGGAATAGGCAGGATAGATGTCAATAACATCACCCCGAACCCGAAATGTACCACGTTTAAAATCGATGTCGTTGCGGGTATAGTGCAGATCAACCAGGTCGTACAGCAGGGTATTTCTCGGAATGGACTGGCCTGCCTCCAGGTTGATAATCAGCTTTTCGTACTCCGATGGCGAGCCGATGCCGTAAATGCAGCTCACGGAAGATACAATGATGACATCACGCCGACCGGACAGCAGGGAGCTGGTGGCGCGCAGGCGAAGTTTCTGAATCTCTTCGTTGATGGAGAGATCTTTTTCGATGAATTTATCCTGGCTGGAGATGTATGCTTCCGGCTGGTAGTAGTCGTAGTAGGAGATAAAAAACTCCACACGGTTTTCCGGGAAAAAGTCACTCAGTTCGCGATAAAGCTGGGCAGCGAGCGTCTTGTTGTGGCTCATCACCAGCGTGGGCTTCTGCACGTTTTCAATCACCCCGGCTACGGTACGGGTTTTCCCCGACCCGGTAATACCGAGCAGCGTTTGATACTTATCATTTTGATTGATCCCTTCAGTCAGCTCTTTGATAGCATTTGGCTGATCACCTGCGGGTTCCCATGGGGAGTGAAGTTTAAATTCTGACATATTTAATAAAGATAACGACCTGTTTACTCGAATAAAACAATTGTAACGGAAAATCATTCTCCCATTACACATTTATGCAGTTTTTAGGGTACTTTACGCTCCCTTTTTGATGATTTTTATTAAGCCATAAAACAGATATGTCGAGCAAGGAAGATTTAAGCGATCAGCGTAAGCGAATTGATGAAATTGATAACCGGATTTTGGACCTCTTGAAAGAGAGAAACGAAGTTTCGTTTGATGTGATCCGGTATAAAACTGAAAATCAGCTGCCGGTTTTTGTAGCGAGCCGTGAGGAAGAGAAAACGGAGCGGTTTCGTAGCATGGCCGAAGAGCGGGACTTGGATCCGGATTGGGCAGAGGATTTCCTGCGGATGATTATGTCGGCTTCGCGAGCTACACAATCAACCAACCGTTTTCCACGCGCTACGGAAGAGCCAAAGCATATTTTGATTGTCGGTGGTGAAGGGGGAATGGGGAAACTCTACCGAAAAGTGGCAGATCAAAGCGGGCATGTTACCTACAGCATCGATAAAGGAAACTGGTACGAGCTGGATGAAATTGCCCCGAAACTGGATTTAGCGATTGTGACTGTTCCAATAAATGTAACGGTTGATGTGATTGAGCGCTTGAGTTCAAAATTGAGCGAAAAGACTATTTTGGCAGATTTTACCAGTAATAAATCGGAGCCGCTGCAGGCGATGCTGGATGCTCATAAAGGGCCGGTTGTTGGCCTGCACCCGATGCACGGGCCGGATGTGCCGAACCTATCGAAACAGCTGATGGTGTTTTGCGAAGGGCGCGATATGGAGAAATCCGAATGGTTTAAAGAGCAGTGCGAACTATGGGGAATGCGCGTAATTGATGCAGACCCGAAGAACCACGATCATGTGATGAATATGGTGCAAGGACTTCGACACTTTGTGGCGCTTCTGCACGGCTCATTCATGAAGCAATTTGACCTGAAACCGGAAGAGATGCTGGAGTACTCTAGCCCGGTTTATCGTGCCGAGTTGATGATGACCGGCCGAATATTCGCCCAGGATGCTGAACTTTACGCCGATATTGTATTTGCGAACAAAGAGCGGCGCGAGCTGTTACTCTCATTTTTCAACCATCAACAGAAACTTATTGAGATGGTGGAGAAAAATGATAAACAGGGCTTCATCAAAGAGTTTGAAGCTGTGACGGATTTCTTCGGCAAGTTTGCCACCCAGGCATTGAAAGAGAGCGGGTATTTGATCAATCGTCTTTCAGATAGATTTAGTTAGATTTTTCAGGACTCAGGACTCAGGACTCAGGACTCTAAATCAATTCATAACCCAGATAGCTGCATTCAGTGCTGTGGCAAATGTCACCCACAGGATGTAAGGAACCATCAGCCAGCCGGCAATTTTATCTCGGCGGAAAAAGAGTGCGGTAGTAACGACAATTGCGGTAAGCAAGATTATAATCTCAATGAGGGCAAGCCCAACATTTTGCATGTTGAAAAAGATTTGAGACCATAAGCCGTTGAGAATCAGTTGTACGATGAACGCTCCCAGTTCACGTTTACCTTCAGAAAATCCAAGCTGCTTCCAAATGCGCCATGCGGCAATTCCCATAAATGTGTAGAGTAGGGTCCAGACGGGACCGAATAACCAGCCGGGTGGATTCCAGCCCGGACGATTAAGCTGGTCGTACCATTCTGATGAGGCAATACCCGGCGAGACTTGGGCGCCAGTCCACGCTACAAAATAGCAGAGCGCAATCCAGAGAACCAGTGCTATTGTTAAGGTTGTGTTACTTTTACTATTCATAACAAAAAAGATAAACTAATATGAAACTCTTTGCGTTGTAATTGAGTATTATTAGTGAAACACATTAAAGAAAATATATCCGCTATTGACTCTATAACTACAGATTAAGATGATATTTAATAAGTTAAATGCTCTCATTTTCGTTCTCTGCCTCTTTCCCTTCTTGGGATTTTCGGTTGGAAATGATTTCCTGCCTCAGGAAGGACAAGGCGATGAGAACTATGATCCCGAAAGAATTTCAAAGTTTATTATCTCTTTTGAGTCCGAAAGAGGCTACTCGTCACTAATGCAGGTTGAGAAAGACCGCGATAGTGGTGATTTTATTCCGCTCGATTTTGACAATCCGTTTATGGTTGAGGAGTTTCCCACTCAGACCAGCCTTTTACAGAATTACCCAAACCCATTTAAGCCAAATACAAATATCAGCTACACTCTCGAAGAGGATGATGAGGTGAGGCTTGAGATTTACAATGCGTTGGGATCTCGAGTGGCAACATTGATTGATGGCCAACAGCAGGCCGGGCGATACAATATTCTGTTTGATGGAAGCACGCTAAATAGTGGTATATATATGTACCGATTAAAGACTCCATCAAAAACATTTACCCGTCGGATGTCGCTTTTATAAGGTTTAATCCTACTTCTTAAATAGAGTTGTCAGGATAAAAAGGATATTCTCTTTTCTTTCCAGCAGGCGCCTTTTAAAGTAGGGGAACCACATCGTTCCATAGGGGACATACACTCTTGTTTTATAGCCGTTGTTTGTCAGCTCTTCCATGGTCTCTTCGCGTAAACCATAGAGCATTTGAAACTCAAACCGTGCAGGTTCAATGTTGTTCTCATTGGCGTAATTCTTCACCCAATTTACGAGCTCATCATCGTGTGTGGCAATTCGCGGACAGTCAGTTTTTTCAATGAGTATTTCGGCATAATTCTTAAATGCCTCGCGGATGTCATCCATCTTTTGAAGTGCGATCTCTTTCGGCTCATTATACGCTCCTTTACATAGCCGCACATCGGCTCCCAGTTCAGCCAGTTCTTCAACATCTCTCTTGGTTCGATGAAGATAGGCCTGCAGTACAATCCCAACATGTTTTCCATATTTTTCAAAGGCTTCTTTAAAAATATCGATTGTTTGCTGGGTTACGTCGGATCCCTCCATATCAATCCGTACGAAAAAGTCTTTTTCTTTGGCCAAGTCAAGCAGGCGAAAAAGGTTTTTTTTGCAATACTCTTTGTCAATACTCAGCCCAATCATTGTTAGCTTGATGGAGATTGAACTGTTAATGTCGGCAGAGCTGATACTTTTTATCAATTCAATATACGTTTCAACCGTCTTATCGGCGGTTTCCCTGTCTTTAACGTATTCGCCGAGCAGATCGAGTGTTACGTTAATCCCCTTTTCGTTGAGCTTTTTAACCTTCGGGATGGCGCCGTTAAACGTTTCTCCGGCAACAAATCTCTTTGCGAGAACAAATGGTAGTTTCATAAAACAATAGCCTAATCGTCGATTTATATACTATAAATTTAACGATCTGTGGACTATTTCACACAATCATTTCAAAATTTTCTGAATGGTACTTTAAGCCACTGAAACCTTCTTTGCCTCATCAGCGTAGAGGGAAATATGTTAGCCGCATTAATCTTTTAAAATAATTTGGGTGAACTATTATGAGTAGAGTGAGGGAAATTAAAGCTGTGATACTGGGGCTGATATGTATTCTTGCAAGCTTTCTGTCGAATGCTGATGCACAATCGGTATCGGATGCATATCAAACCGAAACGTTTACGGCAGGTGA
>SKWF01000197.1 GCA_007129085.1 Balneolaceae bacterium
CGTGCGAGCTCACAACCAATCATTCGGATGTAGTGTGCACGTTCCGGTACTTCAACACCGGCAATTTTTTCAACTGCTGTACAGAGCGCTACATTATTACTGTAAGGGGAGAGGTAATCCATGCGATCCGTATAGGGCATGAACTCCTGGTATGTTTTATTTTCTGCAATTTTTTCTACCCCTCGGTGAAGATAGCCGATATCAAGCTTTACCTTTTCGATGGTCTCGCCATCGAGTTGTAAAACAAGCCGGAGCACACCGTGTGTGGCAGGGTGCTGTGGCCCCATGTTCAGGACCATTTTTGCTGTAAGCGGATCACCATCATCCATCTCTTCGATGGTGGTATGTTTGTCTTCAAGGCTTTGGTAGAGAGCTTTTTGGTGCTCTTTAAAAAAAGTAGATTGAACCTTGGATTGGATATCAGATAATTTCATTTATCAACCTCTTAGTCAGTATCTGGTGTTGTATTTGGGAGTTCGATGGATCCGGGAATTCCAAGGAGGGGAAATTCTTTTCGAAGAGGGAAGTAATCGAAATCTTCGGGTAGGAATATTCGTCTGAAATCGGGATGATTTCTGAATTTGATTCCGAACATATCATACACTTCCCGCTCATTCCAGTTGGCGCCTTTCCAAATGTCGGCTACACTATCGAGCTCAGGGTTTTCCTCCTCACACCAAACTTTTAGAAAAAACCGTGCTTCATCTTTCAGTGATAGAAGGTTGTAAATAACCTCAAAGCGATCTTCCGAAGTGTATCGGTCGGTACCGATAATATCGCTCAGATAGACGTAGTGGAGATCATTTTTAAGATATAAGCAGATTTCGTGCAAAGCATCTGCTTCAATACGAATAAAGGTATCGCCGGAAGATTGATATACATCAACAAGTTTATCCGAAAAATTTTCGGACAGGGAGTCGACTACTTTTTGTAGTGGTTCAGATAATTCTAAGCTCATAATTACGTATCAAGCATTACTGAATGTTCAGTTTTAATCTTGTCCTGAATTTTCATCAGTGCGTGCAGCACGGCATCAGGACGGGGAGGGCACCCGGAGATATAAGTATCTACCGGCAGGAAGTTATCAACTCCTTGTACTACTCCATAGCATCGGTGCATTCCTCCTGTGGATGCGCAAGCGCCCATAGCGATACACCATTTTGGATCGGGCATCTGATCCCAGATTCTACGAATTGCGTGAGACATTTTATATGTACACCAGCCGGCTACGATCATCACATCGCTTTGGCGGGGTGAAAATCTCATTACCTCGGAGCCAAATCGGGCAGCATCATATTTAGGCCCTGCAAATGCCATCATTTCAATGGCGCAGCAGGCCAATCCCATCGGCATAGGCCAGGCGGCATTCGCCCGTGCCCAGTTCGTGAGTGAGTCAACCCGGGTTGTTAAATATCCTTCACCAAGTGCGCTTTCTAAACCCATATCTAATTCTTAGTTGCTTCAAATTTTATGTTTTTCATGTCCCAGTCGAGCGTTCCCTTTTTGAGAGTATAAATCAAACCAATAAAGAGGATTACAATAAATACGACCATCGCAAAGAACGTTCCCACTCCATGCTGCATAAATGCTACAGCCCACGGATAGATAAAAACGACCTCGAGGTCAAACACGATAAATTCCATGGCAACCAGGTAGAAAGCGATGGAGTAACGGTCGCGGGCTTGCCCCACGGGGTCCATTCCACTTTCGTAAGGGTTTAATTTGGTTTTGTTGGGCCGGAATGGGCCTACAATTCGAGACAAGGACATTAAAATAATTGCCAGCACAAGTGCTACACCTAACAGCACAATAATTGGCATGTATTGTTCAAGCATGAATTTCTGTCATTTATTTACAGGCAAATTACCGTCGGACGGACGGAAAGTCAACGTTTATAAGGTTCCAAATATAGGAGGTTTTGTAGCCAATTTGGAACGTTTTTTTAAATTAATCACGATCTTTCTCGGGGAGATGAAAATATGGGGTGAAAAACCGATAATAGTTAGAGTTTTCGGTGAATAAGTTCGATAACCTGCTGGTATGATTCTTCCTCAAGCTTAGAAAATGATGTGATAATAGATTGATAGAGGCCGTGAATTTGAGCGCTCGAAAGGCTCGCAAATCGATCGATGGAATTTATGGACGTTAAACGGTCGAACTCATCACCTAAAATTTCACGGAAAATTGGTTTTAGTTCTTCAATATCTGAGAGTCTGTAGAGGAGTTCCTCGATTGCGTAATTCTTTTCTTTGGAGGTGAAAACCGAATAGGTGTTGCACCATCGGGTGAGCTGTTTTGTAAGTATGGATTTTTCACTCAGGGATTGTGTGCTCCAAATCGATTCGAAACGTGTTTTGAAACGTTCAAACTCGCTGCTGTTTTTGCTTATTTGTTGAGCGAAGTAGTGAGCCGGCTGACCGGCCCATTGAGAGGGATCACTAAAAAGAGTGTCAGGGTTCATCAAATGGTAGGCGGCGGCCGGCAGGGTGTCACCGCAGTTTGATGTTGCCTGAGCCAGTAATTCCTCCGACGTTTGGCCGGGAGTGTCATCGCTCGAACATGCGTATAGAAACAGCGGCCCAAAGCTGATGATTAACCACAGATATTTACCAGCCGATTCTGCCACGACGCTCATCCTGTTCCTGATCTGCCGCATCGGGATCTTCGGGCATTACAAATCCCGGTGGGGGTTCAAAACCTTCGTAGCTCCAGGGGGCATCGGGGTCGTCCATTACTTTGTTCATAAATGAGCCGACAATGGGGAGTGCCGTTCGCGCACCCTGACCAATACTAGTTGGGCTGTTGGTTGGAAATCTAATTCGGCGATCTTCACCACCAACCCACGATCCCATTACCATGTGCGGGGTCATTGCTACAAACCAGTTGTCTGCACTGTTTTGAGATGTACCGGTTTTGCCGGCTATATCCTGATCGATTCCGTAGGTGTTACGCAGCCGAACTCCTGTACCGTGGTATCCATCACCACCGCGAATAACACCTCTCATCATGTCTATCATAATGTAGGCTGTTTCAGGGCTGATTGCCTCCGATGAATATTCGGGGAAATACTCTTGCAGTACATTTCCTTCTTTATCTTCGATTCGTGTGATGGCAATAGGATCGATATGTACGCCCTGGTTGGCGAATGTGGTGTAGGCGCTTACCAATTCCAGCAATGAAACCCTCGAAGTTCCCAGTGCAATAGATGGAAAGGCGGGTTCCAAAGACATATCAATACCGAGATTGGAAGCCATTTCGCGAATTTTTCGCGCGGCAGGTTCCAATTCCCCAAGCTGATTTGTACCCGGTGCTCCGGCAATTTCGGGCAGGAGCCGAACCGTTACGTTGTTCAGGCTTCGTGCCAATCCTGCACGTAGCTGTATCATTTCCGGCCCTTCCGGCACAACGGGGTCACGGGGACTCCAGCGATCACCGGAACGATCGATAAAACTAACCGGATATTTCGAAAATGTGTGATAGGGCATATAGCCGTTATCCACCGCCACTGAGTAGACAAATGGCTTAAAGGTTGAGCCTGCCTGCCGGCGTGATTGGTAAACATGATCGAACTGTTGCTGCCCGTAATCTTTACCGCCAATCCATGCTAAAACACTACCGTTATTTGGGTCGATGGCAACAAAACTTCCTTGAAGTTTTGTGCGAGCACGTTTTAGTGAATCTACAAAAGCCGTATCCGCTTCCAGGCTGTCAAATACAACCGATTCCTGATTCGTATTATATTTTGCAAAACCGTTATTGTAGCGGTCGGTTTCGCGCATGAAACTCCTAAAAAAGGAGGGGTACTCCTCCCAAAGTCGATCCATGTACTCCCCGCCGGGGCTGGTCCATTCACGTTCAAATATCGGCTGAAATTCTTCCAGTTTCTCAATAACAGCTCGCTCGGCGTGTCGCTGCAGACGCGAATCAATCGTAGTATAAACGGTTAGGCCATCTGAATATAGATCGTACCCATTCTCTTCGGTCCACTCCTGAACTTGCTGGCGTACATACTCCCCGAAATATCGACTCTCCCGGCCTGATCTGGACGGAGGTTGATAGTTAAGTTGTACATCTTCTTGCTGTAAATTCTGGTAGATTTCCGGCGTGATAAAATTTCTACTCAACATCTGTCGTAGTACTACATTCCGGCGATTTTTAGATCGTTCAGGAAAAAACCGTGGGTTGTAAGCGTGCGTTGCCTGGAGCATCCCGATTAACATTGCTGCTTCAGATACGGTAATATCGCTAGCCGGTTTGCCGTAGTGGGTTTGCGATGCTGATTCAATACCAAATGTGCTGTTTGCAAATTCAACGGTATTCAGATACATCTCAATAATCTCTTTTTTGGTGTAGTTCCGTTCAATTTGTACAGCAGTAATCATCTCCCGCAGTTTTCTCCTTACAGAAACTTCACGACCAATATTGCGATACAGGTTTCGAGCAAGCTGCTGGCTAATGGTTGATCCACCCTGAAAGCGTCCCTGAATCCAGTAGTAGGGAAGGCCAATTAAGCGCTCTACATCAATGCCCCAGTGCGTATAAAACCGATGATCTTCAACGGCGATTAACGCATTAATAATATTCGGGGACATTTCGTCGATTGATACATTGGTGCGGTTTTCTATGTAGTATCGATCAAGCACAACACCATCGCGGCTTTTCACCACGGATGCGATAGCCGTTTGGGGATTTTCAAGCTCCTCGATAGACGGGAGGCCCTGGAACAAGTAAATTACATACCCGGTGGCAAGGCCGGTTATTCCTAAAAGAATGGCAAGCCCAATGGCCAGGAATTTCTTTCGGCCTGATGATTTCTTCTTTTTTGAAGAGTTTTTTTGCTTCTTCCTTTTGGCAATAATCTCTTTTCGATATTCCGGATCGTTAAAATAGCGATCCATATCTACATTATTGTTGTTATCGCTCATTCTATAAAATCAGTTGCTTAATTCTTTTTTGTGGTAAATGGTTGAAATCTGAGCTCACTGCTATCCCACCTAACGAGCTTAATCTCGGAATTGGTATACAAAGCTACGGTTCGATGCTGAAAAAAGGTACCTAGATTTATATAGGTTCCAAAGGAAAAGGTTTCTTGCCTGGGAATATGGTCGTGACCCGAAATAACCGCGTTGTAATCACTGTTTTTCAAAAACTTTTCCGACCACCTGTTTAGCGGAGCAGGATCGATGGTGGAATTTTTTCGGCTATAGTCCGAAAACCACTTCATCAAACGAAGCCCTGTTTTTGCGGGCAAAACGGTTTGATAGATTTTTATAAATAATTTATTGCGCAATATTCTATGTAGCAGTGGCCGCTGCAGACCGAATGATTTGTCTGATAATCCATCACCGTGGTGCAAAAAAAGTTGGTTCCCACGTTCATCAAGCCGATGAAAGTCTTTTTTTACATTAAACCCGAGTGATTTAAAGTAACCATAGGTCCAGTTATCGTGATTTCCCGTGATGTATGTGATGGGAGTAATTTCGCGATTATAAATCGTTAATTCGTGTAGAACTTGCTTACCAATTTGCGGCCTCCTGTTGGGGTACTCCATCCAGTAGTCGAAAAGGTCGCCTAAAATGTGGATTTGGTAGCCGTTGGTTTTGCAGAACCGGATCAGCTTGCAGAGATCTTTCTCAATTTTCTCTTCTTCTCGGTCGGGAAATGCCCCCAAGTGCACATCGGATATAAATAGGTGATGCATTGGGAGGGAAAGTTACTTTTTACGGTTGATGATAAAGTGGATTAGCGCTTCAAAATCTTCATACCCTTTTTTAATGGGAAGAGATTTGAGTTGTTTTAATGCATCTTCCGCATAGCTGTTCATCGCTTTTTCCGATTCGACAAGCCCGTCGTATTTATGAACAAAATCAACAATTTTGTTGACGTCCTTATTGCGTTTTTTGCGCTTTTTCATCAACCGCCGAATGCGGAGTTTTTCGAGTGTACCTGCTTTTTCGAGCGCTTTAATTAATGGGAGGGTAACTTTTCGTTCCTGTATGTCATTCCGCTTCGGTTTGCCAATATCATCAAGGCCATAATCAAAAAGGTCGTCTTTAATCTGAAAGGCTATACCGATATTCATGCCGATATCTCTCATTGCCCGGATAACGTCGGGATCATCTGATGTGGCCGTAGCGCCACACTCGCAACAAGCGGCAATTAAGCTGGCGGTTTTTTCTGAGATAATCTGGAAGTATCTCTCTTCGGTCATGTTAAAGAGTTTGGCCGTTTTCAGTTGCCGTAACTCTCCTTCACTCATCAATTTTACCGCATTGGATAATATCTGCAGCTGATCGTACTCCTTATGATCCAGAGCGATTAAGAGACCTTTTGATAGCAGAAAGTCACCTAGCAGCACACCGGCTTTGTTTTTCCAGAGTTTGTTGATGCTCAAAAATCCCCGCCTGATATCGGCCTCATCTACAACATCATCATGGATAAGTGTTGCGGTATGCAGCAGCTCAATCATGGTTGCGGCGATGTAGCTTTTCTTATCAACATCACCAAACATTCGGGCGCTCATAAAGACAAGCGTGGGGCGTATCTCTTTACCTTTTTGGCGGAGCAGGTAGTGTACGATCTGATTTAGAAGAAATACATCCGTATCAATCTCTTTTTTGAAAAATGTTCGAAACGTAGAGATATGATCTTTTACAGGTTCAGTTATTTCTTCGAGTGATCGCTCTGAAATAGGCGTGGAAAATTTATTTTTTATTGCCGGTTCGGCCATATCTAAAATTTGGTAACGATAATTTTATCTATAATAGGGATAATGCGGATTAAAAAGTTGCGCAAAGTTCTGCGTGTACTTAGTTTGTCTGCTTATCAAAATTTCGAATTACAAAATATCACAAATCCATTGAAAACAATAGGTATTCTTACCAGTGGCGGAGATTCTCCGGGAATGAATGCAGCAATTCGTGCGGTAGTTCGTACAGCCAGTGCTGTAGGTTTTAAAGTTATTGCGTTTCGCCACGGTTATAAAGGGTTGATTGCAGGTGACTCAACACCGCTTGGAAGTTCAGACGTATCTAATATTATACAGCGAGGCGGTACGATTTTAAAATCCGCCAGATGCGAAGAGTTCAGAACACCTGAGGGTAGAGAAAAAGCAGCTCAAGTTCTTGAGGATAAGGGGATTGAAGCCCTTATCGTAATTGGTGGAGATGGAACCTTTCAAGGCGCCTCGCTTATCGGAAAAGAGCACGATATATCGGTAGTTGGAATTCCTGCTACGATTGATAATGATCTCGTTGGCTCTGATGAAACCATTGGATATGACACAGCTCTCAATACCGCAATGGATGCGATTGATAATATAAGGGATACCGCAGATGCGCACGACAGACTCTTTTTAGTAGAGGTGATGGGGCGTGATGCAGGCTTTATTGCTCTCGAAACAGGAATTGCGGGTGGTGCAGAGCTGATTTTACTGCCCGAATCGCTTACCAATGTTAAAGAGGTGAAGAACTCTTTGAATGATGTATTATATGATAAACGAAGAAGTAGTTTGGTAGTGGTTGCCGAAGGTGATGAAACCGGCGGTGCTCTTAAACTCTCTGAAAAACTACGGGCTGATTTCTCAAAATATGAGATGAGGGTTTGTATACTCGGGCACGTTCAGCGTGGCGGAAGGCCATCGGCACGTGATCGTGTATTGGCGAGCCGATTGGGTGAAGCGGCAATTCGGGCTTTAAAAGATGGCCACAGCCAGGTTATGGTTGGGATTGTTAATAATTCCATGAAGATTACCCCCTTAAAGATGACATTTGGCAAAAAGAAAGATATTAATTTCGAACTAGTTGAATTAGCAAAAACTCTGCGATAAAAAATTATGATCAATGTTGATGTAGATGGAGCACGAAAATTTATTACTGATGAAGAGTTTAATATTGGTAAAGAGAAGGCCAAAGAAGGTTTAAAAAGTGTTAAAGAGGGTACGGGCAAAGGAAGCGAGTGGTTGGGATGGCGACGCATTTTAAAGTCGCCCAATGATGCCGAGCTGGATCGTATTGAGCAACATGCTCAGAAAATCCGTGAAGATGCAGACCTTTTTATTGTATGTGGAATTGGGGGGTCGTACCAGGGGGCAAAAGCAATTATTGAAGCGTTGAAAAAGCCGTTCAGTAATGGAGGTCCGGAAATAATTTTTGCCGGACATCAAATGAGCGGCAACTATCTCGAGCAGCTGATGAAGTATGTGAAGCGGCCAAAAGAAGATGGATCGCAAAAGAGTGTCTATCTGAATGTAATATCAAAATCGGGTACTACTCTCGAAACGGCTATTGCGTTTCGAATTTTACGCAGCTGGATGCACGATGCATACGGTGAGGAAGCGAAAGATCGAATTACAGCTACGACCGGCCCAACCGGTGGTGTATTGAATAAGATTATTGAAGAAGAGGGGTATCATAAATATGAAATCCCGGAAGATATTGGCGGTCGCTTTTCTGTTCTAACCCCTGTTGGGCTATTTCCTGTTGCCGTGGCGGGAATTGATGTACAGACGCTGTTTTATGGTGCTGTGGCGGAATATGAAAATATCGAAAAATCGCCCGAATCACTTTTCGACTATGCAGCGGTTCGATTTAAATTGCATAAAAATGAGTATGCGTTAGATGTTATTGGATCTTTTGAACCGGAACTGACATCCTTTTGCGGATGGACCCAACAGCTGCTGGGCGAAAGCGAAGGAAAAGAGGGAAAGGGGCTCTTTCCTGCAACTGCTGCATACTCAACAGATCTGCACAGTATAGGTCAGATGATACAGCAGGGGCGGCGTAACATGATGGAGACGTTGCTAACCGTTGAAAAACCATTTTCATCACAAAAACTTCCCGAAGCACACAACGATGTTGACCAACTCGGCTACTTAACCGGTAAATCAATTCATGAAATCAACCAAAGTGCACTTGAAGGAACTTGTCAGGCTCATATAGAAGGTGGCGTTCCGGTAGTGCGAATTGGAGTTGAAAAACTAAATGAGCAGCAGATTGGCGGCCTTATCTATTTTTATGAGATATTCACCGCAGTATATGTTTATATGCTGGATGTTAATCCATTTAATCAGCCCGGTGTAGAGAATTACAAGAAGGCGATGTATCGACTGTTGGGGAAGTAATATGGAAAACGAACGCACACGAGATCACAAATATATAGCTGTGGCCGGTAATATCGGTGCCGGTAAATCGTCACTGACAACTCTGTTAGCTGATAATTTCAATTGGGAAGCGTTTTACGAATCTGTAGATGACAACCCTTATTTGTCTGATTTTTATGAAGATATGCGGAGATGGAGTTTTAATCTGCAAATCTATTTTCTTTCAAGCAGGTTTCGTCATCAAAAGCAGATGCTAGGGTCCGGGAAGAGTTTGATTCAGGATCGAACCATCTACGAAGATGTAGAGATTTTTGCGAAGAACCTGCATGATATGAATCTGATGAGTGACCGTGATTTTGAAAATTACAGCGCACTCTTTCATGAGATGAACTCCTATCTGCGCCCGCCGGATTTGTTAATTTACTTACGCGCCCAGGTTCCTACTCTCGTACAGCAGATACAGCAGCGGGGAAGGAATTATGAGAACACCATTCGAATTGATTATTTAGAGCGGCTGAACAAACTTTACGAAGATTGGATTGATCGATACGAGCACGAAAAACTGATTATTGATACCGATAACCTCGATTTTGTTAATAATAAAGAGGACTTCGGAAAGGTTCTTGAATTAGTTGAACAACGACTATTCGGTCTTTTTAACTAAATTGCTTTACAAAACTAAAGTTCCTATTTTTAGTGGCTATTGTGGATTTGAAAAAGTTAAATTTTAAAATACAGGAATTACCCGAAGGGGAGAGCCAAAAAACGGTTCATCTACCCGAGGATTATTTCGATCTGGGTGAAGGCAAAAAATTGCTTGGTGCCGAAATCCATGTCAACTTTTTGAGGGCAGATCACTTTATTAAGTGTTCTTTTACAGTCGATGCAAATTTAGAGTTAATTTGCGATCGCAGCCTCGATCCATTTGAAATAGATACAGACGGTTCGTTTGATATACTTTTTGAACCGGACGATGTAGAAGAAATTGAAACAGAAGAAAGTGCAGTTCGGCAAATACCGGCCGATACATTAATTATTGATATTGATAAAGAGGTGCGCGACACCATTTTATTGAAGGTTCCCAGAAGAAAAATTCATCCGAAGTATGTGGATGAGGATGGAAACCTTACGGAGTTTGAAACGAAGAAGTTTGGCGATATTAAAACGGACGACTCCGAATCCATTGATCCCAGATGGGAAAAGCTGAAAAAACTTAAACAAAACGATTAAAAATAGATTTAGATGGCACATCCAAAACGAAGAACATCAAAAGCTCGCAGAAATAAGCGACGAGCCCACCATCAATTAAAAAATGTAACTCTCGCTGAGTGTTCAAATTGTGGTGCAATGCACCGGTATCACCATGTCTGCATGGAGTGTGGCCACTACAGAGGCCGACAGGTACTGAATATTTCCCAATAACTTAATTACATCTTATGGTAATTGCTGTTGATGCAGTTGGTGGTGACCTATTTCCTGAAAACCCTGTAGCCGGGGGAATTTTAGCATTGCAGGAAAAAAAAGATCTGAAAATCCTGTTTGCAGGACCTGAAGGTCTTATTCGTGAGGAGTTAAAAAAGCATAATTACGATGAGGATCGTGTTCTGCTTATTGATGCACCTGAAATTGTTACAATGGAAGATGCGTCTTCAACTCCATTAAAATCGAAGAAAAACTCATCTATCTCCGTAGGTTTAAAAGCTCATAAATCTGGTGATGCGTCTGCATTTATTAGTGCCGGAAATACCGGCGCGTTATTGGCTGCATCCACCCTGATATTGGGAAAGCTGGATGGAGTTATTCGACCAACTATCGCAGCAATATTCCCAACGATTAAAGGCCCCGGCCTACTAGTAGATGCGGGAGCAAATCTTGAGTTAAAATCTGAAATGTATTTTCAGTTTGCCAAGATGGGTACAATCTATGCAGAAGAAATTATGGGGTTGAAAAGTCCGAAGGTAGGATTGTTAAATATCGGGGAAGAGTCCGAAAAAGGTTGTGAAATACACAAGGAAGCCTATCAAGTATTATCAAAATTGGATAATTTTTACGGAAATCTTGAAGGCAAAGGTGTTATGACCGGCAAAGCTGATATTTTTCTCACCGATGGCTTCACCGGAAATATAATGCTGAAATTTGGGGAGTCTATCCCTGAAACCCTCAAACAGCTGATTGAAAACACAGCTCGTGAGATGAAAATAAGCGACGATCAAAAAAAGCTGGTCTTCCAAATACTTGCCAAAACGATGGAGCAGTTTGACTATCAACAGTTTGGCGGTGTGCCATTTATGGGGGTTGATGGAGTAAGCCTTGTTGGGCATGGAGGTAGTTCTCCTCTCGCAATAAAGAATATGATTCTCAATGCTTCGCAATGTGTGGAGCACGATTTGAATGACAAAATAGTTAGTTCTCTCAATTCATAATTAATTTTTGATGACGCAAATACGTGCAAAAATAACCGGTACAGGGAAGTTTTTACCGGATCACGTGATGACAAATCACGACCTGGAAAAGCTGGTTGATACAAATGATGAATGGATTCAAACCCGAACAGGGATTGTTGAAAGACGCATCCTTAAAGATCCCGATAAGGGAACATCAAACTTAGCCACAGAAGCTGCCAAAAAGGCTCTCGAAGATGCCGATGTTGACGCCGCCGATATAGATGCTATTATAGTAGCTACAGTAACTCCTGATTACTTTTTCCCTGCAACTGCATGTTTGGTACAAAAAAGAATTGGAGCTAAAAAAGCTTTTGCTTTCGATCTATCAGCCGCATGTTCAGGGTTTTTATACGCTCTCACTACAGGTGGGAATATGATTGAGTCGGGCCGTGCTAAAAAGGTATTGGTTATAGGTGCTGATAAAATGAGCTCTATTTTAAATTATGAAGATCGAACCACCTGCATCCTGTTTGGTGATGGTGGTGGAGCTGTAGTTCTTGAGGCGACAGAAGAGGAAGCAGGGATTATCGACTATGTACACTATACAGAAGGAGATGAAGATTGTGCACTCTATATGCCGGGCGGAGGAAGTAAGCATCCGGCCACAGCAGAAACCGTAGCACAAGGATTGCACTATTTAAGGCAGGATGGCCGGGCAATCTTTAAAAAAGCAATCCACGGAATGGCAGACGTCTCTCTTGAAATTATGGAGAGAAATGATCTTACTTCTGATGATGTGGCGTGGTTAGTTCCACACCAGGCAAACCTGCGAATTATTGATGCAACAGCTAACAGAATGGGGGTCAGTAAGGATAAAGTGATGATTAATATCAGTCATTATGGAAACACGACATCCGGAACTATCCCACTCTGTTTAGACGACTGGAAAGATCAGTTAAATAAAGGTGATAATTTGGTACTCTCTGCGTTTGGCGGTGGCTTAACGTGGGGCTCCATCTACTTAAAATGGGCAATTTAATGAAAGCAATTTTATTTCCCGGTCAAGGGTCACAAACGGTTGGAATGGCGAAAAACCATTTCGAATCAAATGAGACCGTAAAAAAGAGATTTGAAGAAGCAAATGAACTGCTTGGATACTCCATCACAGAAATTATGTTTGATGGTCCGGCAGATAAACTGAAGCAGACAAAGTATACGCAGCCGGCAATATTTCTACATTCAGTGGCTCTATTCGAAAGCTTAGATATCACCCCTGATGTAGTAGCCGGACACAGCTTAGGCGAATTTTCAGCTTTAGCTTCTGTAGGAGCAATTCCATTTTCAGAGGCTATACAATTGGTATCACTCCGTGGGGAATTGATGCAGAAGGCAGGGGAGAGTAACCCCGGAACAATGGCCGCTGTAATTGGTATGGATGATGAAGTGGTAGATGAAATTTGTAAGAAGGCCACAGAAATCGTTGGAAAGCCGGTAGTGGCTGCAAACTACAACTGCCCCGGACAACTTGTTATATCAGGTGATGTGGGCGCAGTAGATAAAGCAATTGAGCTTGCAAAAGAGGAAGGATGCAGGTTGGCGAAGAAGTTACCGGTAAGTGGTGCCTTTCATTCCCCATTAATGCAGCCGGCGCTTGAGGGATTAAAGAGCAAGCTTGATAACATAGATTTTGAAACCCCGATTTGTCCTATATATTCAAACGTTACGGCCGATCCGACAACAGATCCGGCTACGATAAAGCAGAATTTGGTCGACCAATTAATTAGCCCGGTACGGTGGACTCAAACGCTTGAAAATATGTCATCAAACGGGATTGAAGAGTTTGTTGAAGTAGGCCCGGGGAAAGTGTTACAAGGTTTAGTGAAGAGAACAATCAAAACAGCAAATATCTCAGGACACGAATAAATCATTATGGATTTAAAAGGAAAAAATTGTTTGATAACCGGCGGAAGTCGTGGCATTGGCCGCTCAATCGCCGAATATTTTTCAACTCTCGGCGCAAATGTAGCTATTACGTATGCACGCTCTAAAGATGCTGCAGATGAGGTTGTAGAGGTGCTAAAAAAGAATGGTGTGGAGGCAATGAGTCTCCAGGCAGATGCCGTAGATTTTCAGAAAGCAGAAGAGGTGATCAATACCGTTGTTTCAGAATGGGGATCACTTGATGTTGTTGTGAATAATGCCGGTATCACAAAAGATAACTTGATTCTCCGTATGAATGAGGAGCAGTGGGATGCGGTTATTAATACCAACTTAAAGAGTGTATTTAATTACAGTAAAGCGGCTACAAAACCGATGATGAGAGCCAGAGGCGGATCCATTATAAATATTGGATCTGTTGTAGGAATTTCCGGAAATGCCGGCCAAAGCAATTATGCAGCATCTAAAGCCGGAATTATTGGATTTACTAAATCTTTCGCCAAAGAACTTGCCAGCCGAAATATTCGTGCAAATGTAGTGGCTCCCGGCTATATAATGACAGAGATGACAGGAACCCTCGATGAAAAAGTATTAGAGTCTATTAAAGAAGAGACTCCCCTTGGAAGAGCCGGAAACCCTGAAGAGGTGGCAAGCAGTGTAGCATTTTTAGCATCCGATTTAAGCTCATATATTACGGGCGAAACTATCCGGGTTGATGGCGGTATGGCAATGTAGTAGTTTGTGAAACTTATAGATAAGCGGTAAAACCGTGTGATTTTTCAATGATATGTCGTATTATCAATCGACATAAAAAATTTTAGTTAATTAACCTTAAACAAATACATAACGATATGTCACAAGACGTAGAATCAAAAGTAAAAGCAATCATTATCGACAAACTTGGTGTTGATGAATCAGAAGTAGTAGCAGAAGCGAATTTCACCAACGACCTTGGTGCTGACTCTCTTGATACTGTTGAATTGATTATGGAATTCGAAAAGGAATTCGATCTCAGCATTCCTGATGAAGATGCCGAAAACATTGCTACAGTTGGCGATGCGGTAAAATACCTGCAAGACAAATAATAAGCTGAACACAAATTTATATGACTGGACGTAGAGTAGTAGTAACCGGAATTGGAGCATTAACACCGGTTGGGAAAACAGCTCCTGACTTTTGGAATGGTTTGGTTTCCGGGAAAAGCGGTGTTCGATCTATCGAACATTTCGATACTTCCGATTACCCCACAAAATTTGCCGGACAAATTGAAGATTATGACTCCGGTAACTTTTTTGACCGAAAAGAGGGACGTCGGCTCGATAATGTATCACAATATGCATTAATCACGGCTGATGAAGCGATTGCCGATAGTAATGTTGATCTTGAAAAGATTAACAAAGACAAGGTGGCGGTCATCGTGGGAACCGGTATCGGAGGAATGAAAACATTCTACGACCAGTCTATATCACACAAAGAGCATGGGCCGAGAGGGGTAAACCCTTTCTTTATTCCTATGCTCATTCCTGATATGCCTGCCGGCCATATTTCAATAAAATATGGTTTCCGCGGGGCAAATTATTGTGCAGTGTCTGCCTGCGCTACGGGGTCACAAAATATTGGTTTAGCGTATGATTCCATTCGCTATGGCCAATCTGATATGGCTGTGTGTGGCGGTACTGAGTCTCCTGTATGGGAGATCGGAGTAGCAGGTTTTAGCTCTATGAAAGCTTTGTCGCGTAGAAATGACGATCCTGAAGCAGCATCCAGGCCTTTCGATAAAGACCGGGATGGTTTTGTTTTAGGTGAAGGTGCAGCTATGATGTTTCTAGAATCTCTCGAATCAGCTCTCGAAAGAGGCGCACGAATTTATGGAGAGGTTGTAGGGTATGGATTTTCGGCTGATGCACATCATATTACGGCTCCGGACCCGGAAGGAAATGGGGTGCAGTTAGCATTGAATGGTGCTCTTGATATGGCGGGGATTAAACCCGAAGATATCGACCATATTAACATGCATGGAACGTCTACTCCACTTGGAGATGTGGCGGAAACCAATACCATTAAAAAAGTGTTTGGTGATCATGCATATAATATCAATTTAAATTCAACCAAATCGATGACAGGACATATGCTGGGAGCTGCCGGAGCTGCAGAATCAATAGCAGCACTTCTTGCCACTTATCATGGTTTGGTACCACCTACCATCAATCAAGATAACCCCGATCCTGAATGTGATCTCAACTACACACCGAATGAAGCTGTAGCAAGAGATGTACGTTATTCTATGAATAATGCATTTGGATTTGGAGGGCATAACACCACGCTCATCTTTAAAAAATACGACGAGTAACTATGATTGGGCGGCTTAAGCAGTGGTTGGGAAATAAACCTGACGTTCAGCAGCAAGCCTCTGATCGGTTAACTTATCTTGAATCAGCTCTTGGGTGTAGAATTTCACCCCAAGAAGTTGATATTTTTCATCAAGCATTTCGTCATCGCTCAATAATTGATGATGACAAATATAAGCCCTATCAAACCTACGAACGCCTTGAGTACCTTGGTGATGCAGTTTTAGATCTAATCGTAAGTGAACTGCTCTACGAGAAATATCCTGAAGAGAATGAAGGGTTTCTTACTAAACTCCGTGCTAAGATCGTAAAAGGTGAAACATTGGCCAAACTGGCTCGGGAAATGAATATTCAAGATGTTCTTGAAGTTGGAGAACGAGTTGAAGCTCAAAAAATCGAATTTTCAAAAAGTGTCCTGGCTGATATATTTGAAGCATTTATAGCTGCGATATATCTAACAAAAGGATATCCGTTTACTCAACGCTTTGTAAAAGATGTACTGAATAAACACATCAATATTGAACAGATTCAAACAAAGGTTGAAAACCATAAAAGTGTTCTGATGGAGTATCTACAGTCAGAAAAATTGCCATTACCTGAATATGAAGTGATCTCTGAAGATGGGCCCGGGCATGACAAGACATTCCATATCGCTGTTATTATTAATGAAGAGATTAAAGGTAAAGGCCGCGGAAAGAATAAGAAAGAGGCCGAACAGTTGGCTGCTAAAAAGGCTATTGAAAATATGAATGTCGGTAAAGATCTAAAGTAGTAGATCACAAGAGTTAACCGTTCATCGATCACAACTTTTTTCAACCATTAAAATCACGCCATGAAACAGTATCTAGACTTGGTAAATAACGTACTCGAAAATGGAGTTTGGAAGCAGAATAGAACAGGTATTAAAACCATTTCCTGTTTTGCAGAAAATTATCGGGTTGATCTGTCGAAAGGTTTTCCGCTACTAACAACTAAAAAGGTTTTTTACAGATCGGTTATTCTTGAGCTACTGTGGTATCTGCGAGGTGAGGATCACATCAGATGGTTGCGTGATGAAAATGATTGCCACATATGGGATGCGTGGGCCGAAGATGATGGATATGTAGGACCGATTTATCCGGTATTATGGAGACGATTTCCTTATCTAAAAACTGATGAAGGTAAATCATATCCCGGCAAAAACGGGCAGAAAAATCGTGATTGGAAATATGATGAGTTTGATCAGTTGGGCAGAGCGATTGACCAGTTGAAAAATAATCCAAACAGCCGACGTATTGTGGTAAGTGCATGGCATCCGGGATTGTTGGAAGAGATGGGATTACCGCCATGCCATGTAATGTATATTTTTAACGTACAAAATGGGAAATTGAACTGCCATTTAACACAGAGATCCGGAGATATTGCTCTTGGAATTCCATTTAACCTGGCTTGTTACTCTGCACTTACGATGGCCGTTGCACAGGAAGTTGGTTTAGAGCCCGGTGAGTTTGCACATACCATTGTAGACGCACATATCTATGAAAACCATGTTGAGGGTTTAAAAGAGCAATTGAAACGTGAACCACGTGAACTACCTACGTTAACAATTGCAGAAAAACCGATCGATCAGCTATCGTTTGATGATTTTGAACTTGCCAATTACAAACCCCATCCCGGAATTAAATTTCCCGTAGCTGTATGAAATTAATATTAATTGCAGCACACGACCCTAACCTTGTTATTGGCAAAGATGGAGAGCTTCCGTGGCACTATAAAGAAGACCTTCAGTTTTTTAAAAAGATGACCATGGGATCCCCGTTGATAATGGGGAGAATTGTGTTTGAAGAGCTGGGAGAGAAGCCGCTACCCGGACGAAAATGTCTGGTGCTTTCAAGAAGTCGAAACTACGATCATGTAGACACGTTCAACTCAATTCAGGACGCGATAAAGTCTGTACAGAATGAAGAGAAGGTATTTATTATCGGTGGTGGTGAGATTTACAAAAAAACGATTGATCAAGCGGATCAACTTATCATTACAGAGATTAAGAAAAGTTACGAAGGCGATACGTTTTTTCCGGAATATCGGGATGAGATCGGAAAAACATGGAAAGAGAGCTGGCGGGAAAACCATCAAGATTTTTCCTTCATTATCTACGACAGAATTTCTTAAAGCGCATCCTTTAGGTGTACTGCGTAGGGTTTAACAACCGGTTTTGTCAGAGCAATAATATGTTTTGTGTCTGCAGCTTTTGAAAACTCTACAGCCCTATCATCTTCCTCTAGAATCCATATGCTTTCACTCTCATACTTGTACGCTTCGCTGTAGCTTTTATCGAAGCCAAAGTAGTATTTTGTAGATTCATCGTCATACGGAAGCCCACTCTTTTTAAGGAGTCGTTTGGTATTTGTAACTAACTTCTCTTTATCTATTTTTTTATTTCTGTTCTCAATAAATGTGGTCTTAAATAAGTCTCGATTTAAAAATCGACTAGAGAGGTCAGACAAAATTGGATCTTTTTCAGTTGACCACGCTTTGATGCTGATAAAAATATCATGGTCATCCAGGGCAAGGTAGTTTCTCATCAACTCATTGGATATGGTTTTTTTCGCTGAACGTTTCGATTTCAAAAAGTATGAGAGGGGGGAAGATGGTGTTCGTAAATTCTCGCCTTTTTCAATGAGGTATTTAGCCCGCGTAAAGATTTTCTGTATCAACGAATCGGCACTCAGCACAGTTTTGTGAAGATACACTTGCATGTACATCAATCTGCGTGATAGAATATAATTTTCAATCGCATAAATCCCTTTTTTTTCAATAACCACATTCCCATTTATTACTCTCATGGTTTTAAGAATGCGATTGATACCCACACTCCCCTCGGATACACCAGTAAAAAAGCTGTCTCTTTTCAGATAATCCAAGCGGTCAATATCGAGCTGTGAAGATATCAGCTGATGGAGGAATTTTTTAGGATGTTGATCTGTAAAAATTTCAATAGCTGTGGTTAGTTCACCATCAAACTCCCGGTTTAAATTATGCATGATTTTCAGGCTCATCAACTCGTGATTGAAATCTTCAATCAACGTATGCTCGAGTGTATGAGAGAGTGGCCCATGGCCAATATCATGCAGTAGAATAGCAATGAGCGTTCCTCTGACCTCAGCATCGCTGATGGTAGTATCTTTCTCCTTTAAATTTTTTAGTACCCGCTGAGCCAATTCTAATGCCCCAATCGCATGTGAAAAACGAGAATGTTCAGCGGCGGGAAAAACCAGGTAGCCAAGCCCAAGCTGACGGATTCTGCGAAGCCTCTGTACATAGGGATGATCAATAAGCTTTAAAATCACACCTTTGGGAACAGTAATGAACCCATGTATTGGGTCGTTAAATATTTTGTATTGCCTGCTTTTATCCATCTGTTTTGGTGTAGATATATTGATCTAAATTAGAAATCTCCGGTAGCTTGGCAGGCTTTTCCTGTTTAAGGTTGAACCAAACTCCTGTTGTTTCTGCCACGGCTTTAACGGTCTGATCTTTTCCACTGAAAATCGCTTGAATGCCGGTAATACTGCTGTTTCCGATCGATTTTATGGATGATCCTATAATGATATCATCACCATAAAGCACCGGTTTCATAAAATTGAGATCTAAATGAACGAGAACAAAACTGTGCCCTTCACTCATCGATCTGTTGAACTCGGGAATCGCTTGTATAAACCTAATTCTGGCCTCTTCAAAATAGGTACTGAATACCGCATTGTTTACATGATTCAAAATGTCTAAATCCCGAAAACGCACATTTATGGATGTCTGATGGTAAAAATCGCTCAGTGAATATGTTTTGCTCAAAATGCTCTTCCTTTTATTCGGTTAATCAGACAAAATAAGGGAATTCAACCGTAATAGTGAATTTTATCATTCCCGATCTTGTCATGAATAGAGACTATAATTGGTTATCTTTTTGAAAATATATAACTAAGAGACTTTGAAAATCACAGAGATACTTCGACTTCATTCGTCGCTCTGCTCCTCATTGCGCTCAGTATGACGTTAAACGTCACATTGAGCGTAACGAAACGTAGTGGAGTGGAGTCGAAATGTATCGATTAAAGGTCTTTCAAAGCCTCCAACTAAAGAAAATTGAATTTTATGCTCGATAAAAAAAGCTCTGAATTTCTCGAAGAACTTTTAATTACACCAAGCCCTACGGGTTACGAATCCGGTGGTCAAAAACTGTGGATGGACTATCTGTCAGAATTTACGGATAAGGTAGAAGCTGATGCTTACGGATCTGCTGTTGCCAAGTTAACAACAAGTTCTGATGTAATGACCGTAATGTTGGAGGCACACGCCGATGAAATTGGGATGGTGGTGCAGCATATTTCGGACGAGGGATTTATTTATCTGAATAAATTAGGGGGGAGTGATTCCACAATTGCCAGGGCTAAACGGGTATTTATTCATGGTAAAGAGGGCCGTGTTACGGGCGTGGTTGGAAATACTGCCATCCACCTGCAAGACAAAAAGAATGGCGGCGGAAAGCAGCCGGAATGGAAAGATATTTTTGTGGATATCGGTGCTGAAAGTAAAGAAGAGGCACTTGAAATGGTTCAGATTGGCGATCCGGTAACCTATACAGATGAGGTAGAGTATTTGAATGATGAAATTATTACAGCTCGCGCACTGGATAACAGAATTGGAGGTTTTGCAATTGCCCAGGTTATGAAGAGGCTCGCATCAGTACGAAAAGACTTGAAGGTAAATGTTATTGCACTGAACTCTGTGCAGGAGGAGGTGGGTGGATTTGGCGCCAGAATGATGAGCTATCGTCACATGCCGGACGCCGCCATTGTAACGGACGTAACCCATGCAACTGATTCACCCGGTATTGATAGTCGCGAGCATGGATTAGTAAAGCTCGGTAAAGGGCCAACAGTACAGCATGGTGGGGCGAACCATCCGGCAGTTGTTGCACATATTGAAAGTGCTGCAGAGGCCAATAAAATTGATATTCAGCACGAGGCTACAAGTGTACGTACGGGTACGGATACAGACAGTATTTTTTATCAGCGTACCGGAATTCCAAGTGCACTCGTTTCAGTACCAATCCGGTACATGCACTCACCGGTAGAAACAGCGTCGTTGAATGATTTGGAAAAAATGATAGAGCTAATGACTGAGTCTGTGTTAGCAATGGCTCCGGATCAAACATTTACTACACTGTAATTGATAGAGCAGAGCAGCTCTGCAGAGAAATAGGGTTACCCTTTAATTATTTTGTAGAGCAAAGCTCTCGCTTTTTTCCAGTCCCGATCAACGGTACTGACGGAAATATCAAGAGCTTCGGCAACTTGAGAGATAGAAAAGCCGCAAAAGTATTTCAACTCTACAATTTTATACATCCGATTATCCAACTCTTTGAGTTCCTGGCATGCGTTTTCAAGCTCTAAAAATTGACGTGCTTCGTTACGCTGAATTCTATCTTCATCCAATGGAACTTTTGAGGCACCGCCTCCGCGTTTGGAAGCAAGTTTTCTACGGGCATGATCAACCAGGATTTGATGCATCGCATTAGACGCGAGCGCCATCAGATGTCGTTTACTTTCACAATTTAATTCTTCCTGGCTTTTCCACTTTAAATAAAACTCGTGGACAAGATCTGTCTGATTAATAGTCAGATCTCCGTTTTCTTGCCTGATCTGGAAACCGGCAATCTCTTTGAGCTCCTGATAAATGATGGGGAACAATTTATTATAGGCTTGATCACCTTCGTTTTCAATATTTCGCAGCAAACGTGAAATCTTATCGTTAGACTTTTTCGCAGTTACTGTATCCATAAAAAAGCAGTTAATTAAAGGTCATTTATTGTATGAACCTTCAAACGCCGAATCCTTACACTTAAATTTTAGATTTTAATACTCCACCGGTTACAGAATTCTAATTATATCCGTTTGGATTTTGAGTCTGCCAATTCCAGGCATCTTTACACATGTCGTAAAGATCTTTCTCTGTACTCCACCCCAATTCGTCTTTAGCTTTTTGTGGATTTGCATAGCAAATGGCGGCATCGCCGGGTCGTCTCTCTGTAATTTGGTAAGGAATTTCTTTGCCGGTTGCCTTCTCAAAGGCTTTTACAACATCCAGTACACTGGAGCCAACCCCGGTACCGAGATTGTAAACGCTTAATCCGCCATCATTTTCAATTTTCTGCAGCGCTTTAATATGCCCTTTAGCCAGATCAATAACATGAATGTAGTCTCGAACGCCGGTACCATCATCAGTAGGGTAGTCACCGCCAAAAATGTTCAGTTTGTCCAATTTACCAACAGCAACCTGGGTCACAAAAGGCATCAAATTGTTTGGAATTCCGTTCGGATCCTCACCAATTTTTCCGCTCTCGTGCGCTCCAACAGGATTGAAATATCGCAACAGTGATATATTCCAGGAAGCATCGGCTTGATGGAGATCTTTTAAAATATACTCAATCGTTAATTTGGTCTGTCCATAGGGATTGGTGGCAGAAACCGCACTCTCTTCTGTAAGCGGAGATTCATCCGGGTTGCCATAAACCGTAGCTGATGAGCTGAAAACTAGGTTTTTTACATCATGATCGGCCATAGATTGGCAGAGGTTGATGGTGCCGGCCACATTATTTTGATAATAATGGAGTGGTTTTTCAACGGATTCGCCAACAGCCTTTAACCCGGCAAAGTGAATTACACTATCAAACGAATAAGACTGAAATATTTTGTTGAGTGCCTCAGTATCTAAAAGGTCGGCTTTTATGAACTCAATTTCTCGGCCGGTAATTTTCTCAACTCGCTTAATCGACTCCAGTTTACTGTTGGAGAGATTATCTATTACAACGGGTTGATAGCCTTCGTTGATGAGTTCCAAAACGGTATGACTTCCAATAAAACCGGTGCCGCCGGTTATCAATACATTCCCCATGTTCTCTGATGTTTTTGATGGTTAAGAGTATAGGTGATTTAACCTAATGACTCCGGAAAGATAGGGGTAGTTACAGGGAATACAAACGGTAAAATTAATTGGATGAAGTAGCGAAGAAGTGCTTATTGAAATTCGCTGATAATTTGATTGCAGTATTCATCCATTTTTTCAGCGAGTCCCTCTTTTTCCTGCTGGGTTGAATTCTCTTCAATCAAAATTTTTGATTCCTCATACATTTCCAAAAGTTGATCGAGATGGAGCATTTGAGCAACAGGCTTGATTTTGTGTCCGGCTCGGCGCAGCTGATCCATATCGCTATTGATCAGATGATTATGGAATTCGTTTTTAAATTCGGTAAAAGACTCAATTGAAGCGTCAGAAAACTCTTCAATAAAGCTCTCATCATTGTAGAGCATTTCACGAATTATATCGTGATCTATTAATGGCTTATCCATGATTTAATTGATGCTTAAGGATTTACAGGTGCGGTAATTCCGTGTGGAGTCGCACGGCCGTTTTCATCAATATGGACAAAAACAATTTTGTCGATACGAATAATAGTCTCATGCGAGAACTTTTGACGTACTTCGCATTTAACGGTGATAGATGTTGTGCCAAATTTTACGGTTTCCATTCCTATTTCAATTATATCGCCTAAACTTGCAGAGCTCACAAAATCAATCTCTGACATAAACTTTGTGGCAATATTACTTTTACCAAGCTGGCATATAACATAAATGGCGGCTTCTTCATCAATCCAGGCCAAAACAGACCCGCCGAAAAGAGTACCATGTGCATTTAAATCTGTGGGCTTGATAAGTTTGCGGCTAAAAAACCTCATCTCTGGGTGAATTTCTGGCATATGTTTATTGATTTGATTTGAAGCCTAAAATAGGACAAAATTTTCAGCTAAACAGATCAATAATTTCTTTTAAATCTATTTTGTTTGTCGATGTTAAGAGAGAATTATCAACAAAAGATAATATTTAATGTAACAACTGGCCCCAAAGGTTCTCAATAATATACAGAGGCAAAAGATATTATTGGAATAAAGACACAAAATTATGCGAAAAATTGCATTTACGAATCAAAAAGGTGGTGTTGGTAAAACAACAAGTACAATTAATACCGGAGCCGGACTAAGTAAATTAGGGTACCGGGTGTTATTAATTGATATGGATCCGCAGGCGAATTTAACTTATTCGCTTAAAACGCATTCCGATAAATTGAATAAGAATATCTATCATGTGTTGAAAGGTACCTCAGAAGTATCTGACATTGTAATTAAACACGATGAGTTCGACATTTTACCGGCATCCATAGAGTTATCCGGTGCCGATATGGAGCTTGTTAATGAGCCGGCTCGGGAGAATTTGCTTAAAGATGCACTTCGAGAAGTGGAGGGGAGTTACGATTTTGTGCTGCTCGATTGCCCGCCTAACTTGGGCCTGTTGACGCTAAACGCATTTACTGCATCCGATGAGTTGATCATTGTACTGCAGTCGGAGTATTTAGCACTGCATGGCCTTTCTAAGCTGATGGATTTAATTAAGATTGTACAAAAGCGGTTAAATCCTGATTTGAAAGTCGAAGGTATCGTTTGTACTCTGTATGATAAGCGAAAGAATCTGAATCGCGAAGTGGTAGGGCACATACGTGATTATTTCGGTAAAAAAGTTTTCGATACCGTTATTCGTGATAATATTGCACTTGCTGAGGCACCGAGTCATCATAAAACCATCTTTGAATATGATGGGGATAGTTACGGTGCTAAAGACTATATGATGCTGGCTAAGGAGATCAGAAACGGGTACTAAAAGATACAGTTATGGGAGCACAGAACAGCTTAGGACACTTCCCTTTCGGATTTCCGGAAGAGGATGAATCTAAATTTGATTTCATTCCGGATCGAAAACCGGAGCCGAAAAAGAAAAAAGAGCCCTCAGCCGAGGCAATTATTAAGGAGATTCCCAAGCCGGAAAGCGCCTCGAATAAGGTGGAAAAAAGCTCGGTATCCCACAAATTTCGTTTAGGCTCAGAAAAATCACCCCCAAAAAACACGAAACTTAAATCGAAGGCGAAGCCCAAGCCTAAAGCTTTGAAAGGAAAAAAAGTGGCCAGTTATTACCTGGATAAAAGCCTGATCTACCGATTAAAAAATGCTGCTGATAAAAATGATGAGTCATATTCCGGATATGTAGATAAAGCAATTCGATCTCAGTTGGCAAAAGAAAATAACACTTAACTATTTTCTGCTTGTTTTTTACAGCTAAATCAGATAACTACAAGTGTGTCTACGCAAAACTTAATATGGCGAGAGTAAAATAGCTATTGCGTAACTTTTAATAAAAACTATATATCAAGTATATACTGTTTAGCTCAAGCATTCGATCATCAAGAAGTTCCGTAGAGTAGAATTTCGGATTTTTAAATTCGGTTGGCTGATTAAAAATAATTAATGCTGATCTTCAAAATTTTGCTCTATAATACCAGAGCGTAAAAGAGCTACGATTTAGGTATATACAACACCCTACACCAAATTCATTATGAGAATAATATCCTTCACCAATCAAAAGGGGGGAGTTGGTAAAACGACCAGCACGATAAATACCGGCGCAGGCTTGAGTAAATTGGGGTACAACGTACTACTGATAGATATGGATCCCCAAGCCAACCTTACCTACTCACTAAAAAAACATTCCACAAAACTTAGAAAAAGTGTATATGAAGTTTTGAAGGGTGAATGTTCCGCCTCCTCAGTAATAGTTGATCATGCCGATTTCGATATTTTGCCAGCATCTATAGAGCTATCAGGGGCTGATATGGAGCTTGTTAATGAGCCAGCCAGGGAAAACTTGTTGAAAGACGCCCTCGAAGAGATTAAAGAACAGTACGATTTTATTTTAATTGACTGCCCTCCAAACTTAGGGCTGTTGACTTTGAATGCATTTACAGCCTCAAACGAATTGATTATCGTTTTACAGTCAGAGTACTTGGCACTTCACGGTCTCTCTAAATTAATTGGATTGATTAAAATTGTGCAGAAAAGGCTAAACCCCGATTTAAAAGTTGAAGGAATTGTCTGTACTATCTATGACAAGAGGAAAAATCTAAACCGAGAAGTGGTAGGCCATATTCGAGACTATTTTGGCTCGAAAGTCTACAACACAATTATTCGGGATAATATAGCCCTTGCTGAAGCTCCCAGCTATCATAAAACAATATTCGAGTATGATGAGGATAGCCACGGTGCAGAAGATTATTTGTTGTTAGCTAAAGAAGTGAGAAATGGAGTTGCGAAATGAGTAAAGAAAATAAAGTGAGTCAATTCGACCTGTTATCTACAAAAGAGGACGATCCCAAATACGATTTTATACCGGACCGTAATCCAAAACCTTCATCAAATAAAGACGATGAGAATAAAACTGAAACAGATCAATCATTCCGGACAAAACTTGAGAAAGTCTCTTCACTGGCCATGAGCTTTCGGTCTCAAAAAAAGAAGAAAAAATCGAGTAAGAGAGGGAAAGATACTGTTGAGGTATCCAAAGCAGACAGGTCAAAAAAAGTAGCAAGCTACTATCTCGATAAAGATCTTGTAAAACGGCTAAAAGCACATGCTGATGAACAAAACCAATCGAGTTCTGAGTTGGTAGAAAAAGCAATTCAAAACTATCTCTCGTCCAAGTAAAGCGATTGATGACACAATCCATGGCATAAAATATTTTGGGGATGACAACAGGTGTCACTCTAAACATCTATTTTAAGATCGGGCTCAAAAACCCTATCATCTATTCAAATAGATTGCCATGCACATTTACAAAAGCCACAATTTAGAATTATTAGCCGATAAGCTCTCCCGGCAGCTCCGTAAAAACCGGCCTGATGATCCCCTTAAATCCATTCCGGTCATTGTTCCAAACCTGGATACCTCACGCTGGTTGAAGCTGAAATTAGCCCAGAAGTTAGGAGTAATCGCTAATATTGAATTTCTGCTCCCGGCGGAGTGGCAGTATCGGCAAATTCGTGTTATCTACCCCGATCTTCCGAAAACACTGCCTTCGGACCCCGACCCGATGAGGTGGTCGATTTTTGATCTGCTAATGAACTCCAAAATGCGGAGTCAATTTCCGCGGCTTGATGAGTACACAAAATCTCGGCCCGATGAACGTCGGGAAGAGGCCGTTATGCAGCTTGCCAGGCAGATCGCATCCGTATTTGATCAATATTTGATGTACCGCCCCGACATGATATTACGGTGGCAGAATGGTAAGGTTGGAAGAGAAGAAGAGAAGTGGCAGGCCAAACTCTGGAATTTGCTGCAAAAAAAATGGAAAACTGATCATTCGGGGATAGCGGGAAAAAACAGCGCAGAGCTACAGCGCGAAGCTTTTGAAGATGTACAGTCTGAAAAAATGAAGGTGGAGGGACCGCTTTTTGTTTTTAATCCGGGCCTGATTCCTAAACCGATTCTGAACTTGTTGAAGGCGGCATCTCATCAAACGGAGATCTTTACATTTTTGCTGCAAGTAACAGAGAGTACGAAAGAGAAGACAGGCGCTTATAAAAACGAACTGCTGCGCTTATTCGGTGAAGAGGCCTCACAAGTGGCTTTTATGTATGATGTTTTTGGAAAGTATTCCGAGGATGATTTTACCTTAGGCAGCGGTAGAGATTCACTTTTAGAGCGGATTCAAAGCTCAGTTGTGGAAGAGAAGCCGATTGCGGCAATTAAATCCGGAAATCAGAACCTGACCGGCATTGAGATCCACTCTTGTCACAGCCGGTTGCGGGAGATCGAAACGCTCCATCAATTTTTGTTGGAACAGTTTGAGCAGGATGAGAATTTGCAGCCCGATGATATACTTGTAGTAACTCCAAACTTGGATGAATACCAACCCGTAATTGACGCTGTATTTGGCGCTGTGGAGGATGGATTACCTCAGGTGCCGTATCATGTAGGGCGTTCATCATACGGACCCGCAGAGGAACTGACAGATGCTCTGGTGAAATTTATGGATCTGCTTGAGTCGCGGTTTCTGTTTTCTGATGTGATGGAGTTTTTACGATTAAAACCGGTGCGCGAAAATTTTGATCTGTCGGATTCCGATTGCAGCCGAATTCAAGGCTGGATGGAGGAAAATTTTGTACTCTGGGGATTAGATGGTGAGCATCGTGAAAA